>CAYQUY010000117.1:0-7786 GCA_964420755.1 uncultured Anaerolineaceae bacterium | reverse complement strand
AACCTGTCGCCAATGTGGAAGCACACAAAGTCCACCACTTGACAAGACGTGAACACGCCCCGGACCCGGCGGCCACGGCGGATGAGATCCACGTCCTGAACTCTGGGGATGTCTGGGAGTTTGAGAGCAGCAACATCCCGGTTGATCCGCGGGGCACGGCAGTATTCTACGACGGGCGGGACCGCATCTTTGTGGCCGGAGGGCCGGTCACCGTCACGGGAGCGCACTGGCCAGAGTCAATCGGGACCGTGTTCTCTCTGGCCTGGGAGATCTACCCCACCAAGCCGTTCCTGACACACTACACCATCCCGGTGGGCCAGAATTTGGCCGGCGCGCCGACGAATTACACCGATTTCACCCGGACCTACGTCATCGTCCAGGCCACGCGCGATGGGACCAATGTCCAGATTGATAACCCGTCGACGGTCGGGGTAGACGTGACTGTCACACTCAACCGGGGCGAAGTCACCCAGCTTTATAGCACCGACTCCGGCACCACCGTCGCGGCCAGCCAACCGGTGCAGGTGCAGTTCATCGCCGGGCAAGCCAACAGCGGCCAATCCTCGCACATCGACGGCTACAGCGCCGTGCCCGACACCCTTTGGGACAACGAGTACTACAACCCGGTCGGGAGCGCGGCCGTGTCCGGAGGGGACGTCGATCTCTTCGTCTACAATCCGAATAGCTCGACCATCACGATCAGTTTCGAGGATTTGAGCGGGTCCGGAACGTTCACGATCCCGGCAAACACCACTCGCTCATACTCCAGTGGTGCCGGCCGGCTGGTTCCTGTCGGCTCGGGGGTACATCTCTCTTCGACCTCGTTGTTCTGGGGCATTGGGTCCGGCGACACCGAATCGGCCTCCTGGGATTGGGGGTACAGCCTGGTGCCGGCCTTCGCGCTGGAGGATCACTACTTCCTGGGCTGGGCGCCCGGGACCTCCCAGGCTGTGCCCACCAGCAATGGCTCTCCCGCGTACATCACGCCAGTCCAGGACGACACCACCGTATTCGTGGACTACAGCCCGACCGACGGGACGCCCGATCTCACCTTCACCCTCAATCGCCTGGAAACCCGGCGGGTCTTCGACCCTGATAGAGAGAACACCGGCATGCATATATGGGCGACGGGAGACATCGCCGTGGCATGGGGTGAGGATCCCGATACGGCTGCCACGGGGACCCCTTACTTGGATTTGGGCTATTCCACGATTCCTTTCTTGCCGGAATGGATGGACCAGGTCCTAGAAATCGAGAAATCCGCCGATCCGACTTCGCTTCCGCAAGCGGCGGGGCAGACATCCACCTTCACCCTCGTGATCAGGACCTTCTACTACCCGGTGAATGCCGTCGATGTGATGGATACACTTCCGCCGGGCTGGGTGTACGTTCCCGGTAGCACCACCATCACCCCTCCCGTCGACCCACCCAACCCCGATCCAAGTATCTCCGGGCAAGAACTCACTTGGGATCTGAACCAAGATATGGGCGCTGGGCAGACGCTGACCGTCGAATTCGACGCGCGGACCACGGCCGGGGTATCGGCCGGCCTCAACCAGAATGACGGTCAGGCCGTCGGGACGCGGCTGGGTGGGGCACAGGTCTTTGCCCCGATGGACAGCGCATTCGTGTACCTTTCACCGTCCGGCCTGACTATCGACAAAGACACCAGCACGCCGACGGTCGACCCGGGCACTACCGCGACCTACTCGATCGTTGTCGCCAACGGGGGTGGCAATCCAGTCACCAACGTCACCATTGGGGACGATCTGCCAACCGGTTTCAGCTTTGCCTCGGCCATCATCAGCGAGACGAACGCCACTCGCACCTCCACAATGAATCCTGGCGCTGGCGACAACGTCCTCACCTGGGGCACCTGGACGATCAATCCGGGTGGGAACGTGATCATTACTTACGTGGTCAACGTCGCGCTTGGTACCCCGCTGGGCACTTACGACGACACTGCCACCGCGAACAGCACCCAATCCGGTCCCATCGACGACGCCGGCACCGCCGGGGGAGATCCAGATACGCCGGCGGGCCAGGACCCCGAGACGGATGAGGACGTGACGCTTGCCGACCTGCCTCCGACAGCCGCGGTTACGAAGACAGCCTCGCCGACCTCGCTGGACGAGCCCGGGGGAGATGTGACGTTCACAGTGGTGGTGGCGAACACGTCAGCGGCGGAAGCCTTGACGCTGTCCGATCTGGACGACGACATCTACGGCGATATTACGACGGCGGGGCATGATGGGATCGTCTCGACGACGTGCGCCGTGCCGCAAACCATCGCCATAGGAGGGAATTACAGTTGTGAGTTTGTGGCGGCCGTTACGGGGAACGCCGGGGACAGCCAGACGGACGTGGTGACGGCGACGGTTTCGGACGACGAGGGCACGACGATCACGCCCAGCGACGATGCCAGCGTAACGCTCAATGATGTCGCCTCGGCGATGGCGGTTACCAAAACGGCCTCCCAAACCAGCCTGCCCGTGCCTGGGGGGAGCGTGGATTTCACCGTACAGGTGGATAACACGAGCGCGGTGGACAGTCTCACCATCACGAGTCTGATGGACTCGGTCTACGGCGACATCGCCGATGTGGGCAATCCGAACCTGGTGTCGACGACGTGCATCCTGCCGCAGACCATCCTCGCCGCGGAATCCTATGAATGTGTCTTCAGCGCCGCAGTGAGCGGAAGCGCCGGTGACAGCGAAACCGACACTGTGACAGCCTCCGGTACCGATGACGATGGAAACCCTGTCAGCGACAGCGACAGCACAACCGTGACGATTGTTGGAGTGACCAAGGCGCTCGTTGGATCGAACCAACCATCTACGGACCCTCCGGATGCCGCGATCGGTGAGATCCTCACGTATAGCGTTGTACTTGGGATCGGCCCAGGTAGCATGGCCGACATGTCGCTCACCGATGTCATGGACCGGGGACTGGCCTTTGTCACTTGCCAAAGCATTACGCCTTCCTCCGGCTCGCTTACGACGACGGCGGGGACTTTCGCCGATGTATGTGGCTCACCGACGGTCAGTGAAGAGCCAACCGGCAGCGGTGCTGCAGCCGATCAGGGACGGCGTGTGACCTTTGATTTCGGCGATGTGGGCAATCCCACGGGCACCTCACAGTCTCTGACGGTCCGCTACACTGTTGTGGTCCTGAACAGTCCGGGAAACGTGCAGGGCGTGGACCTCGAGAACGCGATCACTTGGACCTGGCAGGCGGGCTCGCTTTCCGCGTCCGCGTCTGAGACGACCGTTGCGGAACCGAGCTTGAGCCTCAGCAAGATAGCCACGCCGACTGTGGGGCTCCCTGGCACCACGGTCACCTTCACACTCAATGTCGCCCACACCGGGTCTAGCGGCGCCGACGCCTTTGACCTCGTACTGGAGGATACAGTCCCGGCTGGATTGACGTATGTCGCCGGGTCGCTCGCTTGGGCCGGCGTAGGCCTTGAGCCAGACTCATACGACGATGGCTCACCGCCTGATCTCACCGTGGGGTGGGATGACTTCCCCCTTGGGGCGAGCAGCCAGGTCCGCTTTCAGGCCGTGTTGGGCAGTCTCAGCCCGGGCAGCATCGTGACGAACCAGGCCCTGCTGGAGTGGTCGAGCCTGCCCGGCAGTATCTCGTCCCCGCAATCCGGCTTCAACACCTTGTCGGTGGAGCGAACATACGACCCAGGTGATCCGGTGAATGTCTATGGCACGACCGCTTCGGCCGAAGTCACCGTGGCGGCCGCCCCGCTGCCGACGACGGGGTTTGCACCCGCTCGCATGACATCTCTGCCGGCCGATCCGGACATCTACACCACCCTCGGGGGTCTCTGGATCGATATCCCAGCGCTGCACGTGCAGGTGCCCATCATCGGCGTGCCGCTCGCCGCTTCCGGCTGGGACGTGACGTGGCTGTGGGACCGAGTCGGCTATCTGGAGGGCACCGCCTTCCCCACCTGGCCTGGCAACACTGTGCTGACCGGCCACGTCTACCTTCCTGACGGAAGCCCCGGTCCCTTTGCCGAACTACGCGACCTCGTTTGGGGCGACGAGATCCACATCCACGCGTGGGGCTCCCAGTACACCTACGAAGTCCGCCAGGTCCGGCTCGTGTCGCCGAACAGCACCTGGCCTTATCGTCATGAGACCCTGGATTGGGTCACCCTGGTCACGTGTCAAGGCTTTGACGAGGAGCGCGGGACCTATCGCAGCCGGCTTGTGGTCCGGGCAGTCCTGGTGGAGGTCAGCCCGGAGGACTGACGGCGCGGCCTGCAGTGAAACCTCTCGCCTCCAGCTCCCCGCGTGCTTGGAGCACGCGGGGAGCTGGCTTGACCGGTTCGCCTAGGTCGCCATGCCCGAATCGCCGGAGCTAGAAGTTGTGCGGGAGGTCCTCAGCCGCCGCCTGACCGGTCGGCGGATCGAGCAGGTGGTGGTCGCGCCCAAGGGCGGGCCGATCGTGATCCGCGACCTGACCGGGCAGGGCTTCGTCACCCTTCTGACCGGCTCGAAGATCGAATCGGTTGCGAGGCGGGGCAAGTTTCTCCTCTTCGGCCTCCGGCCCGCCGACGCCTCCGTCCCCTCCCACATGCTGGCTGTCAACCCAAAGCTCAGCGGGCGCTTTCAACTCTGCCCGCCGGCGGCGAAGAAGGCTGGCCCTGTGCACGTAGCCTTTGTCTTCCGCGATCCCGACCAGGAACTCCGATACGTCGACCAGAAGAGGATGGGCCAGCTTTATCTCACCCGTGATCTGGCGGCCGTCCCCGACCTCTCTGAGATGGGGCCTGAGGCCCTCGATGTCTCGCTGGAAGACTTCCGCAGCCGGCTGGCCTCGTTCCGCGGCGAGATCAAGGGCGTCCTGGTCCGGTCAACGTTTGTCGCCGGCATCGGCGATGCCTACGCCGATGAGATGCTCTGGCTAGCGAGGATCCATCCCTACCGCAAGCGGACAAGCCTGAGTCCCGAGGAGATCGAACGCCTCTATGAGGCCATGCAAGTGACCCTTCGAGACGCGATCACGAACGTTCGCCGGGCGATGGGGGAGGACATCCATACGGAGCCGCGCGATTTCCTCGCCGTTCACTCACGGACGGGCCAGCCCTGCCCTCGCTGCGGCGAGTCCATTACCTCCATCACCGCCAATCAGCGCCTCACCAGCTTCTGCCGTACCTGCCAGCCGGGGGGCTTGATTCGCGGGATGTAGATGACCGAGCGAAAGGTATAATCGGCGGCGTCCATTTCCCGCGAGCGAAGGGCTCGCGGGAAATCGTTCGAGACCATAAGGACTGGCCGATGCATCCTGCAGAGTTGGAATCCAGGCCCTCCGCCGCCCTGGGGAAATGGGGAGTGCTGCTGGCCGTCGGGGTTGGCGGCTTCATGTCCTCGCTCGATGGGAGTGTGGTCAACACGATTCTGCCGGTGATTCGCGGCGCCTTCGGCAGCGATGTGGCCTCCGTCGAGTGGGTGGTCACCGTCTATCTGCTCGTCGTGAGTGGCCTGCTCTTGAGCGTCGGGCGCCTGGGAGATATGCGTGGCAACAAATCCGTGTACGTCGGCGGCTTCGCCGGGTTCGTCCTGGCTTCTGCCTTGTGCGGGCTGACCCCGAGCGTGCCTGCCTTGGTCGTCTTCCGCGGCCTGCAGGCGGTTGCGGCCTCGATGCTCTTCGCCAACGCCCCCGCCATCCTGACCAAGAACTTCCCCGCCAGCCAACGAGGCCAGGCGCTTGGCCTGCAATCCGCCATGATCTACTTAGGCCTGACGGCTGGCCCGTCCCTCGGGGGATGGCTGGCAACCCTCCTGGGCTGGCGGTCGGTGTTCTACATCAACGTCCCGGTGGGGCTGCTCGCGCTTCTTCTCTCCCAGCGCTTCATCCCCCCCGACGTCGTGACGCGGGACACGGAGCCCTTTGACCTGGCCGGGGCTGGCACCTTCATCCTCGGCCTGGTAGCTTTCCTGCTCGCCCTCAACCAGGGGTTCTCCTGGGGATGGGCCTCCTGGCCGATCCTCAGCCTCCTGGCGACCGCCGCTCTCGCCCTGATCGTGTTCGTCACGATTGAGCGGCACGCACCGTACCCGATGCTCGACCTGAGCCTCTTCCGGCGCCGCCTGTTTGCGGCCTCAACAGCCAGCGCCCTCCTGAACTACATGGGCCTGTACGGCATCGTCTTCCTGCTTCCCTTCTACCTCATTCAAGGACGCGGCCTTACCCCAATGGCCGCGGGCATCCTCCTGACAGCCCAGCCGGTGGCGATGGCCATCGTCGCCCCGATCAGCGGGACGCTGTCGGACCGGATCGGATCCCGGCTTCCCAGTTCCCTCGGCATGCTCATCCTGGCCGCCGGTATCGTCCTGCTCTCGCGTCTCGGTCCGCAGTCGCCCCTGACGATGGCCACGGTGGGCTTGGCCGTCGCAGGAGTGGGGACGGGGATCTTCGTCTCCCCCAACACCAGCGCCCTGATGGGATCGGCCCCCCATGAGCGCCAGGGGATCGCCTCCGGGGTCCTCGCCACCGCCCGCAATGTCGGCATGGTGACCGGCGTCGGGATGGCGGGCGCCATTCTCACCACAATCCTGGCGCGCAGCGAAATGGCCGGCTCCTCTGCCGCCCTCTATGACGGTGTCACTCTAGGCTTGCTGGCAGCGGCTGGCGCCGCCGCTCTGGGCGCCATCACCTCCCTGGCACGGGGAAGCTAGGCCCTGACTCATTCGCCCGAACCGCCCGGGGGGCCCGTGGCAGCCCATGCCTTCCTCCTGCTAGTGCCCGGTTACGGTTGCCCGAGGCCCCGGTCGAGACTAGAATCAGAAGCATGAGTCTGCAACCAGGTTCTGTCCTCCACAATCGCTACCGCATCGAAGCCCAACTGGGCGAGGGTGGAATGGGGGCGGTCTACCTGGCAGTCGATGAGACGTTGAAGATCCAGGTCGCCGTCAAGGAAAACCTCAACCCAGGCTCGGAACGCCAGTTCCTGCGCGAGGCCAGCCTCCTGGCCAGTCTCCGGCACCCCAACTTGCCGCGGGTAACCGACCACTTCATCCTCGAAGGCCATCAGTACCTGGTGATGGACTACATCGAGGGGGAGGACCTGCGAGCGCGCTGCGAGCGGCAGCGGCCCAGAGTGCCCGAGGTCCTCCGCTGGGCGAATTCGGTGTGCGACGCGTTGGCCTATCTGCACTCGCGTCAGCCGCCCGTCATCCACCGGGACATCAAGCCCGCCAACCTGAAGCTGCAGCCTGACGGAAACGTCATTCTCGTTGACTTCGGCATTGCCAAGGTTGTCGACCAAGCCCCGACGACCATGGGCGCCCGCGGCCTGACGCCCGGTTTCTCCCCGCCGGAACAGTATGGCGGCACCCGCACGGATGCCCGCACCGACCAGTACTCGCTGGCGGCGACGCTCTACACACTGCTCACCGGTCGTCAGCCGGAGGACAGCATCGAGCGCATGTTCAACAAGGCGGCGCTCAAGCCGCTCCGGGAAATCGACCCCTCCGTCCCCGGCCACGTAGACGAGGCTATTCGGAGGGCGATGTCCCTCGAGCCGGACGACCGGTTCCCGGACATCACGGCCTTCCGAAACGCGTTGCGCGGAACGCCCGAGGCCGCGAAGATCCGGGCGGAAGAGGCAACAACCATTGCCGCCCGGCCGCCTTCCGAGCGATCGATCCATGGGCGGGTTCCCGACGGGGATGAAGGCGAGGCAAAGATGACGGCTGACAGTCGGACTCACGTCAACCCCTTCACCTTCGGCAACCCCATCCGCGATCCGGCCCGCTTCCACGGC
>CAYQUY010000116.1:0-7789 GCA_964420755.1 uncultured Anaerolineaceae bacterium | reverse complement strand
GACATGCGGGACGCCAGCCTCCCAGAGCCGATCGAGAATCCGCTTCCAATCATCCGTGGCGATCTCGGGCGTCGACCGCGGCCGGGCGTTGTAGCAGTGCGGACAATCGTTGTTGCAGCGGTAGGTGAGCGCCAGGTCCATGCGGTAGGGGGCAAGCAGATCCTGGGAGAAGGGCGGAAGGACTTCCAGGTCGAGGTCGTGGACGGGGCAAGGGCCATCGGGCCGAATCAAGTCCTCGACCTGACTGCGTGTTCGGGCCAGATCCTGCTTGGCAGTGCGGGCCGAGACCCGGAAGCGGCTGCGAAGAAAGGACACTGCCTCAGCTTCGGTCTTCCCCTCGAGGACGAGCCAGGTCATGACCGCCGCAGTGGCATTCAGGTGAACGGCGCGGTCAGCGTTGATGAGCAGAAGCCCGCGCATGTCGGGATCGAGCCTCAGGTGGAGACGGGTCCGTCCCTCGGGGCTTTGGCGCGAGTAGGCATGCAGACCGGGTGTCGGCATTGCGCCGCTGGCCCGTTTTGCGTTGCCTGGCAGGTCCATCAGCGGCCGCCCCCGGCGCAGGCGCAGGCACAGCCAGCGCAGGCACACGCGCAGGCGCAAGCGCAGGAGTGGCCCCCACCCATTCCGGCTCCTCCTGACCAGCCGCCTCCCTTGGGCTTGGCCACAACCGGCGGTGGATTCGTCCGGCTGGTGACGCCGCCGGTGAAGCCGGTGATGTTGGCGACAAGTCCTCCTGCCGTGTTGCGGACGCCAGTCAGCAAGGAAGCGGCGAAATCAGAGCCGGGCAGGTGCGGGACCGATAGACCGCGGCCTGACGAAGAGGGTTGGCTTGGGGCAGGCGCCGCTCCCCGCGCGGCGGTGACTGTGCCTCTGGCCATGCTGGGCCGGTAGCTGCCCCACCAGATGGGCAGAAAAACAGGCCCGCTCGAGAAGGTCCGGCGAGTGCGCTCGTCGAAGTCCCGGTCGAGCATCGTCCACTCGAGACCCTCGTCGAACTTCTGCGATCGGATCTCCGGGGTGCCAGCCTGTTCGACCTCCTGCCAGGCCTTGTTCGTGATGGTTTTGTAATAATCGCGCGTTTCGCGGAGGCTGAAGCCCTTCATCTTCTGCTGCACTGACTTGACCAAGTCAATTACGACACCTTGCAGAGCCGTCTGCCGCTTGCGGGGATCGGAGAGGATCGCCCCTTCGATGAAGGCGGTTTCATAGTCGTGGAGTCCCTCGGGCACGGGGCTGGACTTCTCAATCTGGAGCGGGGTTTCGGTGACGACCCGGGCGGCGTTCTTCTTGACTACGCTGAACAGCATCATGGTTAAGACGCGGTCGAGAGGAGTCTCCAAGAGGACGGCGGCCTCGACTGCCGTCAAGCCTCGCTTGATCCCGTGGCCCTCGATAGAAATCTTGGGGGGAAGGTACGCGAGCCTGCGCCGTCGATCGAGGATGACGGCAAGGGCGATCCAGCCTCCGACGATGGCTATGAAGAGCCCGAGGCACATGAGGGGGAAGAGGATGCCGGAGGCAGTCCCTGCGGCGGTCCCGGTGTAGGGCTGCTGGAGAAGGCCGCTGGGGACATACTGGGCCGGGAAGTCGGCGCCGAATGCGTATTGCGTATAGCCGTTGGCGGAGGGGTTATGCCACTGATAGGTGACCCTCCCCTGTGAGTCCAGCCCCGTTGTCGGCTGATCTTGAGGCCAGCCCGAAGGGCTGTCATGCCAACGCGGCTCATCCGGTTGAACGCCGGGGGGAAGGTGGAACGTCACCGTGAGGTCCGTTGTCCCATGGACGTACTGGCGCCCGAAATATGTAGGCGCGAAGACGGCGCTGGCATCGCCGGCGGTGTCTGAAGTGTAGAGCAGGCCGCCGACTCGACTGATCCACACCCGCACGGTGCCGGAGGCACCAGGCTGAATGGCGTTCGAACCCAGGACGAGCTCAACCCAGTCTCCAGATTCGAGGGTGGTGGCCTGTCGGATGGCCTGGTCGTTGACAGTGCCAGAGATGTCGCTCAGGCTGTAGTCATGGCTCGGCATCCCGACGTCAACCAGGGCGATCGCGGGTGCGGAGGGATCATTGGTGAAGACGAATACATACTCAATGCGCGCGGTGCCGTCCGCCTCCCAGTAGACGTCCACGGTCTCCTGGTCGAGGCTGAAGGAGTAATCCTGGGCGCCTGCCGGCTGGACCGCCAGCGAGAGGGCGACCAGTGAGATGAGAAGCGCGCAGATGCCAAGACGTCTCATTGCGATACTCCTGGCCCAGGCAGGTGCACGGCAGTGGACCGCCGCCCCACCTGTGTCGTCCTACCACTTCGGTTCTTCGGTCAGTTGGTAGCTCGTGTTGCAGTAGGGGCAGGAGACGACGGGCGCACCGGCGACCATCTTGATGTTGTCTGCGGTCAATGCGCCCCCGCAGTTCCTGCAGGTAAGCTTCTCCAGATTCACCTGGCCAGAGAGGTCGATCTTCTGGACGATCTCGCCCGTGCTGGGTTGTGCCCGGCGCCGCGCGGCCAAGAAGATCAGACCGAAAGCGATCACGACGAAGACAAGGCCGATGATGAACCATGCCAGGCCGGAGCCGCTCGCTTCGGCCTGGGTGCTGGTCGCAGCCAGCATGAACAAGGCGCCAAATAAGATGAAAAGCGCGGCAGCCACAAACGCGATGATCTTTCCTGCGCCCATAGAACCTCCGCCCCGACTTGGGTGTTTCAGAGTCTAACACGTGAGCCTTCGTCGGACAAATGATTGCGCGGGTTCGGGACTCGTGTGATCGAGGGAGGACTCATGGGGATTCACCCGCCGCCGACGATTGCCGGGATACGCCCTAAGGCGATGTGCCTCGTGTCTCAACTCGGCCGCCCCCTTCCCACGAGAACCCCGCTCGGGCCGCTAGCCCCAGCCCGACATGGCAGAGCTTCGGGCATCCCGCTGGGTCCCGCGACCCCCGCGCGAAGGCCCTGATCCCAGACGGACACTCGCCGCTAGAACTCGGCACCATGTTCGCAGCGGCAGCGGAGGAGTTACTCCACGTCCCGGCGGCCGACCAACCCCAAGACAGGATGCGGGAAGGGGGAAGAGGACCCGGGGCCTCCTGAAGACGGCTTGCTTGCCCTCGCAACATGCTCAAGGGCTCTCGGCTGATTTCACGGTAAAATCGGTCCGTCGTTCAAGGGTGTGTCGATGGCCAACTGGATCACCATAAGTCGGTTCCCACTGCTGTTGGGCTTCATCCTGATGCTGTACCTCGGCGGACCATCGGTGAGGCTCGTGGGCGTGCCCGTCCTCTTCGTGCTTCTGATGCTCGACACGGTCGATGGAATCGTGGCGCGGGCGACGGGGACGACAAGTCTGATCGGCAGTGTTCTCGATATCGCCGCGGATCGGGTGTATGAGTTGGTACTGTGGGTGTGCTTCGCCGACCTGGGGGTCATTCCCTTGGCCATCCCGTTGATCGTGATCGTTCGGACGACGCTGACGGATGCCCTGCGCAGCATCGGTGTCAGCCAGGGGCTGAGGCCATTTGACCAGCATCAGTCGAAGCTTGGCCGCTTCCTTGTAGGTTCCTCGTGGATGCGCACTTCGTACAGCTTCACCAAGATTTCGGCTTTCTGTGGCTTGACGCTGGGCATTGCCATGGCAGGCTATCCGACCGCGAGTCGGATGCAGGAAGCTTCGCCGCTCGTGCTCAAGATCTTCCTCATCGTCGCCTGGGTCGCCACGGGCCTGTGCCTGGTGCGGGGCCTTCCCGTCATCGTCGGAGCCATCCGGCGGGGGCTGGAGTCCTCCCAGCGGCGAGATCCTTCGGGGCCTGGATGAATCTGGTCTCACTGGTCAACAGCAGGCTTGGTCTGCCGTTGGGCGTGTTGCTGGCGAACGCCCTGCCGGAGCGGACCGCGCACCGGCTGGCACGCGGCCTCGCCGCCTCGACGGCTCGCCAACGCCACCTGCCTGTCACTCAGGCCGTGCGATCCAACCAGGCTGTCGTCAGGGGCGTGTCGTATGAGGATCCTGCCCTCGATGAAGCCGTAGAGGCGGTTCTGGCCAACGCTGCCGTCGGATATGTCGACCTGTTCCGCGCGCTCGCGGGAGGGACGGAGGCGCTGGTCCGGGGCTGCGAGATGGATGAGAGCCTGATTGCCGGGCTTCGAGAGGGCGCGGCGAGGGGCAAGGGCGTCATCGCGGTCAGCGCGCACATGAGCTGTTTCGACATGCTCCTTCTCACTTTGGCCACCCGTGGCTATCGGGCGCAAGCCTTGTCGTACGCGGATCCTCAGGGCAGCTACCTGATCCAAAACACGCTGAGGCGTCGCTTTGGGGTCGATCTCACCCCGATCTCCGTGGCCTCCCTCCGGAGGGCCGTTCGCAACCTGCGCCAGGGCGGAATTGTGCTCACGGGCGTCGATCGACCGGAAGCTGGAGGCGAGGAGCTCCTGTTCTTTGGCGAGCGGGCAAGGTTGCCGATAGGGCACGCGCGGCTGGCCTTGGCCACGGGCGCCCAAATCCTCATCGGTATCGTCCAATCGGACGAGAACGGCCACTACCGGGCTGTTGGAGAGGATCTGATCGATCCGGGCCGTCAGGCGGCCTCCTCAAATGGCGCGCGTGATCTTGCCCAGAGGGTGCTCTCGGTGATCGAGGGGCATGTGCGGAAGCGACCCGATGAATGGCTCATGTTTTTTCCCCTGTGGCCAGAGACGATCCCAGCGGGAGAGGGCCGGTGATCGCCGCGTTGGGTGCGGCCGTCTCTCTTCTGGGAGTGGTCACCGGACTGGCATGGCGTCTTCCCGCGGTCGGCTCGGCTGATCGCCGCCTGTTCTCAAGCATCAACCATGGAAGGACGCGCCAGTGGCTCGATGGCTTCCTCGCTGTCATCCGGCTCCTGGGGACTCACTGGGTTCTGCTTGCCGTCTTCGCGTGGGTTGTGGCCTGGCGGCCGGCCGCTGGCGTGGCGCTCGTCGTCGCTGCGGGTGTCAGCGCCAGTCTGGAGCGAGCGCTCAAAGTCGGTGTGGCCCGGCAGCGGCCGTACGCGTCGATGCCCGACGTTCAGCTTCGGCAGGTGCCGCCCCCGTCGGACCCCAGCTTCCCAAGCGGTGATGCGGCACGGGCGTGGTTCCTGGCAGCAGCATTATCCTTCGGCATGAGGATCCCGCCGGCCGCCGCCTGCCTCGCCCTTCTGCTGGCCCTTCTGGTGGCGGGGGCTCGAGTGCGTGCTGGCGTTCACTTTCCCAGTGACGTCTGGGCTGGCTCCCGGCTAGGGCTGGGAATCGGGCTAGTCTGGGTTGGCCTCCTGCCGCTTCTCCCTGCAATTCGATTCTGATCTGACCGGGTGCCGATCGGCCTTCGGCCGCGCCGAGGATGCTTCGGGCGGAAGCGAACGGGGCACGGCACGAAGCAGCCAGGGCAGTGGGCCCGTCCCCGCTCCCGTCCGCCAGGCTATGGCCCCGTGAATCCTCCCCCGTCTTGCCAGTCCTGAACAGAAAGGGCTCCTTGTCCCCGGTTGGCTTCGGCGCGAGAGTGCTGCGCCTTGGGCGGCCTTTCATCGAGCCGATTCTGGAAGGCAGGGCGCGGCGTTGAGGGCAGGTTTATCAGGCATTGCTGAGCGGCCAGCGTGGGCAGAACGCCGCAGGGGAGCCAAGAACAGAAGCCCCAGATTCCGGTAGCGGAGGCGCAGCTATGTCAGACAGCACTCCCTATGCCAACACGATAGAAGTCAAGAACCCTCTCGTTCCCTTTGGCATCGCCAAGACGCTGGTTGGTGTCGTGGTCGTGCTCGTCGCAGCCGTGCGCCTTGCACGGGTTCCTCATTTGATCCAATCGGCCGTCGGATCGTACCTCATCGAGAACGAGAACCTTTTCGTGGCGGGGCTCGTGGTGAGTGCGATCGCCAGCATCGTCTGGCTGATCTGGGGTCTCAAGGCCTGTCTGACCGGTTCGAGACGTCTCGCCCGTATCATCGTCCCACCGGGCGCGCCGAAGGTGCTGGAAAACCTCGATGAGCTCAGCGGCGCCATGATCAACCGTTACATGCCTGCCTACGTGGTTGCGCCTCACGAAGCCCTTTCCCTGGCGCGGAAGTACATCAGCGGAAGAGTGCCGTTTCTCACCCTGCCGGCCAGGGCGGTCGTCAAAGAGGATGTCCGCTTCGTGGGTAGGGTTGTGGGCTTCGTTGGTGCCTTGGCCATCGGCGCCCTAGTGGTGAACTCGGTACCGGCGAAGTACCTCTCGGAACTGCGCATGTATCTCGCCGAGTTGAGGCTGCCTGAGAGTGTGATGTGGCTGGTCATCTCCTTCGCGATCGTGTTGGCGCTCACCGCCGCGTTGAAGTTCGGTCTGCTTTTCGCTCTCCTGCCAGCCGCGGGACCCAAGTCCGAAGTCCTGGAGAGCATTCACACGGTGCAAGGAGGGGGAGACCCCAGCATTCTTGCCCCGGACATCGAAAACGCCCTGTTGTCCATCCGCCTGAGGGACTTCCCTAACCGGCCTAAGAGAACTGGCTTTCAGCCGATCACCGGGGGGGTCGAGGATACCGGCAAGGTCTCCGGGGAGCTCTTTGTAGAAACGCAGCCACAGGATGCGCCGTACAGGAGGCCGTTTGTCACCTGGTTCTACCTGGCCGCTGCCATCGCGTTCCTCATTCTGGGCCTGGTGATCACGACGAAGCTCCCAGAGGGTCTTGGGGAGGGGCATGGCGCCGCAGCGCTGGGAACGGCTCTAGCGTATGCTGGAAGCCTGATCGTGGGAATTACGTACGCCATGACAGGAAACGGCTTCTTGAACCACGCCCTGTACCTCCTGAATTCATTCCGTTTTGAGTCGACGTTGGTCTACGTCTGGGTGGAGGGGACATTCGGTCGCACCGAAGTGAAGGCCGGGCGCGCGATTACGGATTCGTTCGAGACGAGCAACATCGTTGTGCGCAGTGACAGCCACGTTCGGACATACGCCTCGAGACTGCTGACCGAGACGGACTCGCTGGAGGAGCCATCCCACGAGGAAGCTGCCCTCATGGGGCGGAGGAACATCATCGGGATGAGCGCGGATTCGGAGGCGCAGCGCGCCCGTCAGCTTGTGGAGGAGTGCGTCGACAGGTTCGAGAAGGCCGGCGTTGTACTGCGGGCGATTGACGTCGGCGCCGGCACGGTGCAGGAGATCGCCCAGACGAACATCGCCTACCACCAGGCGAAGCAGATGGCCGCGAGCCAGGCCCCGCAACGGATGGCCGTCACGGCAGGAGCGGGAGAGGAGGAGAGAATGCTCCTCGAGGGGGATACGGAGCCGCCACCGGCCGCGGACTCCTCGGCGGACACGAAGATATGCCCGGACTGCGCGGAAACGGTGAAGGCGAAGGCGCGCAAGTGCCGTTTCTGTGGGCACATCTTCGAAGATCAACCGTGACCCGGGAGGCATTTCGTGGGCCTCCGGGACGACTGATTGGCCTCGCACGGTCGGCGGACGCGTCGGGCAGTCCGCCGCACGACAACGTTCGGACGGCCGGGACTGGGCAGAGTCTTGATGCCGCGGCAAGTCCTCAGACCGGGGAGCCATCCCCGGGGAATCGACCCCTGCATAGCCAACGTGCCCCCGGAGGGTTCAAGGGCGCATCTCTAGCGGCCTGATGGGGTTCGGTATTGAGGGGTCCGAAGTCGCTCGCCAGGGCTATAATCGCCACATGAGGAATCAAGACATCAGCCGCCGCGCCGCCGAACTTCGTCGGCAGATCAACTTCCACAACTACCGGTACCACGTCCTCGATCGTCCGGTGATCAGCGATGCTGAATATGATCGGCTGTTCA
>CAYQUY010000115.1:0-7790 GCA_964420755.1 uncultured Anaerolineaceae bacterium | reverse complement strand
GGCCAGGGGAAGATGGACGACGGCAGGCAGGCCCGTGATCGAGTAGCCCACAAAGGCCGAGAAGATGGCTCCAATGAAGATCTGGCCCTCCGCACCGATGTTGAAGAGGCCGGAGCGAAAGCCTAGGGCCACCCCCAGCCCGGCAAAGATGTAGGGAGTTGAGGCGACCAGGCTCTCCAGGATCGGGTTGAAAGCCTGGCGGATCTGCGCCGCATCGCCGCCTTGCAGCGCTGCTACCATCTGTGCCGGGCTGCCAAAGGACCCGGCCAGCAGAGCAGAGTAGGACTGGGCAATCGTGTCCCAGACCGCTCGCAAGCCGGCTCCGATCGAGACTCCGAAGGCGGCGTAGACCGACTGGCTGGTCGACACGATGACGACGGCCCCCACAAGCAGGCCGGTGACCACGGCCAGCACGGGCACCGCCACAACCCTGCCCATCCGCCGCCATCCAGACTGTCGGCTGGGGGGCCCGGAGGTGACCTCCTCGAGGAGGACCTTGGTGACGCTCTTCTCTTTGGGTTTGTCTTCGCTCAAGGGAACCCTCGCTAGAACGTGACCTCCACGGTCCGCTTGCCGGTCGGTTCGCCCGCCTGCTCGACGCTGACGCCTGCCATCAGCAGGCCGACATACTCCTTGGTGGCTTTCTCACCCGGGATCACGGCAGCGATCTTGCCCCGGTACATCACCGCGATCCGATCGGAAAGCTCAATGATCTCGTCCAGCTCCGGCGAGACCAGGAGCACGGCACAGCCCGCATCCCGTTTCTCGACAATCCGCTTGTGAATGTACTCGATCGAGCCGACATCGAGACCGCGTGTCGGCTGAGAGGCGATCATCAACCGAATCGGCCTCGAGAACTCCCGGGCCACGATGACCTTCTGCTGGTTGCCGCCCGAAAGCGATCCAGTCAGAACCATCGGGCCCGGGGTGCGGATGTCGAACTGCTCGATCAGCCCGGTGGCCGTCTCCACGATGCCATTCCGCTGCAGGACTACGCCGCGGGCGAAGGGCGGCTGATAATAGGTGCAAAGCATCAGGTTCTCACTGACCGTCTCCGCCAGCACCAGACCATCTCGCTGCCGATCCTCCGGCACGTGGGCCGTCCCCAGCGCGGTCACCTCCCGGGGCGTCGCCCGGGTGACGTCCTTTCCTAGAATCCGGATCGTTCCCGACAGCGCCGGCCGCAATCCCGTCAGGGCCTGCACCAACTCGGTCTGACCGTTCCCCTGCACGCCGGCCACGCCTAGCACCTCACCTGCCCGTACCTCGAATGAGATCCCGTCCACCGCTACCTGACGCCGCTCGTCCGCCACCGTCAGGTTGCCTACCTCCAGCACGACCTCCCCGACTTGGGCAGGCTTCCTCTCCACCTCCAGCTGGACCTCGCGGCCGACCATCATCGCCGCCAGCCTGTTGCGGTCCGCCTCTGCGGGCCTGGTCGTGCCGACCACCGCCCCGCGCCGCAGGACTGTGATCCGGTCGGCGACCTCGAGCACCTCCCGCAACTTGTGGGTGATGAAGATGATCGATTTGGCCCCCTCCACCAGGGAGCGCATGATCTTGAAGAGCTCGTCGGCCTCCTGGGGGGTGAGCACGGCGGTGGGCTCGTCGAAGACCAGGATATCCGCCTGGCGGTAGAGCAGCTTGATGATCTCCACCCGTTGCTGGACCCCCACCGGAAGGTCGGCCACGTAAGCCAACGGATCAACTTCGAGCTCGTACTCCTTGGAGATCTGGCGCACTCGCTCAGCCGCGGCGGCCCGGTCCAGGATCCCACCTGCCCGGACGTTCTCTGCGCCAAGCATGACGTTCTCGGTCACGGTGAAGACCGGGATCAGCATGAAATGCTGGTGGACCATACCGATGCCGCGCCGGATGGCGTCATTCGGATCGCGGATCTCGACCGGGTCACCGCGGACCAGAATCTCTCCCGCGTCCGGTTTGTACAGGCCGTAGAGGACGTTCATCAGGGTGGTCTTGCCAGCGCCATTCTCGCCGAGCAGGGCATGGACTTCACCCTGCTCGAGCGTGAGATCAATGTGGTCGTTGGCAAGCACACCGGGGAAACGCTTGGTGATGCCACGCAGTTCCAGGATTGGAGTCATGTTCACTCCAGGGGGTTGTCTTGAGAGCCGGGGCCCTATTCTAGCATGCCCTCCGGGCAGGACAAAGCTGGCCGGAGATCGTTTCAAACGTCACCTTTGCGCGATCGACAACGGGACCCCTCACTCCTCGGACATGGTGGATAAGCGCTCTCATTGGGAAAGGACTGACGTATCGGGGGCTGGCCACATTGACCAGCCCCCGATTGCCTAGCATGGCCTAGTCGTGCCTTGCACTCTATCAGGCCTACTGGGCAGCCGGCGGCGCCACCGAGATCGTGCCATCGATGATGCCCTGGCGGACCGTGTCGAGCTCGGCCTGCAGGTCAGCCGAAACGAGCGAGGCCAGATCATGGTACGGGGCAAGCCCGACACCGCCGTTGGCCAGCGTGCCAGTCACGAGGCCACCTGCGAAAGTGCCGTCCACGACCGCCTGAATGGCCTCGAGCGTCGTCACGTCCATGTTCTTCATGACGGAGGTCAGTTCGATCGAGGCGTAATCCGGGGCGGTCAGGTACCAGTCGGCGTCGACGCCAATGATGTAGGCGTTGCCGCGCTCCAGGATCGCGGCCGCCGTGCCCAGGCCTACAGGTCCGGCAACCGGTAGGATGATGTCGGCGCCCTCGTCCATCAGCGACTCGCCCATGCGGCGGCCGTCATCCGTGCTCTCGAAGTTGCCGGTGAACAGGCCAGTCTGCGTGGCCGGATCCCAGCCGAGGACACGGACGCTGGTGCCATGCTGCTCGTTGTAGTACTGGGCGCCCATGTAGAAGCCATCCATGAAGATGGTCACGGTCGGGATCTGCATCCCGCCGAAGGTGCCGATCACGCCAGTCTGGGAGACGCCAGCCGCCAGGTAGCCGGCCAGGAAGGCGGCCTGATCGGTCTGGAACGCCTGCTGTAGGATGTTGGGCTGCGACAGCCAGTTGACGTCGACGATCGAGAAGTTCACGTCCGGGTTGGCGTCAGCCGCGGCTGCGGTGGCATCTGCCAGCAAGAAGCCGACAGTGATGATCAGGTCGCAGTCCTGCCCGAGGAAGGCGTTGATGTTCCGCTCGTAGTCGGTCTGCTGCTGCGACTCCAGGTACTGGCCTGTGACACCCAGCAAGGCTTCGGCATCCGTCACGCCCTTCCAGGCGGTGGCGTTGAAGGACTTGTCATCAATGCCACCAGTGTCCGTGACCTGGCAGATCAGGAAGCCTGTACCCGGCAGCGGCGCTGCCGTCGGCGGCACAGCCGTCGGCGGCACGGCCGTCGGCGGGACGGCGGTCGGAGGCACAGGGGTCGGCGCCGGCGGTTGGGTCGGCTGGGCACCACACGCGCTCAAGACCATGGCAGACATGACCACGAACGCGAGGGCGGTGTACAGTCTCTTCTGCATTTCGATCTCCTCCAAGCTATATGCGGGAAGTCAGAATGGGAAGTCAAGACGCGGTGTCAGAGCGAAGTAGACAGGAATCACCCCTTTCTCTGTCGGCCGGGCGGCCATCGGGATCGTCGGGCGGTATGCCCAATGAATGGTTTGGTAATGATAACACGACTTCCCAGTAGGCGCAATGCGAGGCGTTGCGCCTCAGCGCTCTTCCCCTGTGACCGGATCCAGCCCAGGGTCGAGCCCCCCCTGCGCCAGGGCCTGATAGGCAGCCTCTAGCACCCGCTGCCGGCCTGGGCTCAGAGCCGCTGCATTGAGCCCGGTCAGTTGGATTCCGCCGTTCTCAACGGAGTACGGCCAGCCTCTTGCCCCTTCCCCCGCCAGCAGGGCCTCCAGCGCCTGTTCAACCAGCGCCTCCGGAGCGAACCTCACGCCCCCTGCCAGTCGCTCCTCCGCAACCCCGCTGGGAGGCTCACTTGTCCAGACAATCCAGAGGCCGGCTTCGGCCATGAGGCTCAGCCCGGTCTCCGCCTCCGGCCCCGGGACAGCAGAGACGACATCCACCCCCTGTCCCGCCAGGGTCTCCGGCTCGATCTCCTCGGCGCCCGTCTCCACCAGCCGGCAACGCGCGCATCCGTAGCGCAGGCCGTGCACGAAGGCCATCCGGCCGACCGCCTCGTGCTCCCCCCCCGTGGCGGTGATCAAGCCTACCCGTCGAGTTTGGCTGACCAACCCGGCCAGCACCCCCGCCAGGAACGATGCCTCATCGTGCCGTGCCCCTGGCTCCCCAACTGTGCTCAGGCTCCCCCCAGCGGTGATCCCCTCCGAATCCACGACAACCAGGGGCAAGCCCCCGGCCCAACCGCTCGCTTCGGGGCCAGGCTCGCCTCCGATCCAGACGATCGCCTGCACACCGGGCGTCGATGCCAGCCCTGTCCCGTCGGCGCCGGCCGGCGACCTGAGGCGCAGCTCTAGCCCGTGTCCCGTCGCCCATTGCCGCAGCGCGGCCTCGAGAGGGCTGCTCTCGTCCTCCGTCACCAGAAGCAGTACGGGAATTGGCGTCGCCGAGGGCAAAGCCGTCGCCGTGGGTTCGGGCGACGGGGTAACGGTGGGACCGGCCGATGGAAGGCTGCAGGAGGTCAGGACAAGGGAGGCTGAGAGAACCCAGACCACAGACCATAGACCACGGACGACGGAGACCGCCTTTGAAAGCATCGTCCGTCGTCCATCGTCCATGGTCCGCCTTCCGCTTTCCGCGCGCCCCAACCACCTACTCCTCGTCTCCCGCCTCCGGCAGCTCGCCGTAGTCGAGCACCTCACGTGCCTGGGAGCCCTGCTGAGCGGGCCCAACGATTCCTTTCTCCTCAAGCTCGTCGATCAGGCGAGCGGCGCGCGTGTACCCGATCCGAAGTCTGCGCTGCAGGAGTGAGATCGAGGCCCTATGCATCTGACGCACGATCTCCACTGCCTCCCCAAAGAGGGCATCCCCCTCCTCCTCAGACGTCTCCACCTCCTCCCATAGGGGCGCCTGCTTGAGAGGAGCACCCGGGGGGATCGCGGGGCCGGGAGCGGGTGCCCCGGCCGCGGGCAGCGGGCTGCTCATTCCCATGAGCCGCCAGTGATTGATCAGCCGGTTGAGCTCTCGCTCCGAAACGAAAGCGCCCTGCATCCGGATGGGGGCGGCGGCGTCGGGCGATTGGTACAGCATGTCGCCTCTGCCCAGCAGCCTCTCTGCCCCGGGCTGATCCAGGATCACGCGGCTATCTACAGAGGAGGCGACCGCAAACGCGATTCGCGCCGGGAAGTTCGCCTTGATCAGCCCGGTGACCACATCTACGGATGGGCGTTGGGTGGCAATGACGAGGTGGATGCCCGTCGCCCGCGCCAGCTGCGCCAGGCGGGTGATCACCCTTTCCGTCTCATCTGGGGCCAGCATCATCAGGTCGGCCAACTCGTCGATCACCACGACCAAGTAGGGCAGCGGTTTCTGCCCGGCCTGCTGCATCTTCTGGTTGAAGTCGTCGATGTTGCGGGCACCGTCCTTGGCGAACCGATGGTAGCGCTCGTCCATCTCCCGCGAGACCCACTGCAGGGCAGGGACGACCCTCTCCAGCTCGACGACCACCGGCGCCAGCAAATGCGGGATGCCGTTGTAGTAGGTGAGCTCCACCCGCTTGGGGTCGACCATGACCAGCCGCAGGTCATCGGGGGTATTCTGCAGCAGCAGGCAAGAGATGATCGCATTCACGCACACCGACTTGCCGGAGCCGGTCGTCCCAGCGATTAAGAGATGCGGCATGACTCCCAGGTCAGCCGCGACGGCGTGGCCCGAGACGTCCTGGCCCAGGCCAATCCGCAGGTGCGAGCTCAGCTTCTGGAAGGCCTCAGCCTCCATCACGTCGCGCAGCGCCACCAACGAGATCTCAGTGTTTGGCACCTCGATGCCCACGTAGCCTTTGCTGGGCACGGGCGCCTCGACGCGGATGGAAGGCGCCGCCAGCGCCAGGGCCAGGTCATCAGCCAGGGCCGAGATCTTGCTCACCTTAACCTTGATCCGCCGCCCGCCGCGGCCCTCGACGAAGTCTGGCTCAACCCCAAACTGGGTGATCGTCGGCCCCCGGTTGATCTCGACCACCTTGGCTGGGGCGCCAAAGGCCAGCAGCGTCTCCTCGATCAAAGCTGCCCGCTGGCGATCGAATTCGTCATCGGCCTTGCCCACGGCTCCGGCTTCGAGGATCTCCTGCATTTGCGGCAGGACCCAGACCATCTGGGCGGCGGGCTGGGTCTCATGTGAAGCGGGAAGCGGAGAAGCCAGCTCAGGCCTGGTTGGCAGCGCGACACCGGGCGCGCCCACTTTGCCCACCGGGGTCGCGCGAAGCGGGCCCGCTCGCGAGTCAGGGGTCGCGGCGCCCGTCCACCGACGTCCTCCGGCATCATGCCTCTCGCCCAGGAACGGACGCCGTAGCTGGGATAAGCCTCGCCCGATCGGGGCAAAGAGCTGTGGCACCGAGACACCCACCGTCAGCACGATCCCGACCAGCCCTACCGCGGCCAGGGCGATGACCGCGCCTGCGAGGCCGAGGGCGCTTATCAGCCCTTGCAGCAGTGCTGCACCGACAAGCCCACCCCCGCGCCCGTGGCGCGCCAGGTCTAGCGACTGAGCCCAGTCCTGAGGAGTGAGCGCCGCGTGCATCACCGCTAGCAGCACCAGATACAGCAGCACCACCCCCATCACCCGCTCCGGCCCAAGCCGGGGCAGCCGATCCCCAAAGGTGCGCACGACCAACCAGAGGCCGCCCGCCAGGAAGCCCAGCGGCAAAACCACCATGCCCCAGCCAAAGCCCCCGGCTAGCAAGTCCACCCAGGCGCGGCTGATCAACCCCTGCGTCGCCGAGAGCATGCTCACAATGCTGAACAGTCCCACGCCGATCAGGATGATCCCGATGAGGTCAAGTTTGCGATCAGGGGAAAGGCCCTTGAACCGGATGCCCATTGTCCGGGCGCCCCGGCGGCGTGCGGACCGCTTTGCGGATCGGTTCACGCGAGGGGATTTCAGGAGCTCAGCCAGCCGCGAGGCGACGCTGGAACGGCGCCGTCCCCCGACTTGCCTGGTCTTCTTGGCCACAGGAGGTCGCCTCCGGTCGGAGGGATTATAGCATAGCGACCCTCTCCGGCCTGGCGCTTGAGCCGCATCCTGGCCGGGACAGCCTCCCCGGGGGGAGCCCCTGCAGGTGGAAGTCGGACGAAGGACCATGGACCACGGACGACGGACGACGCACCCTAAGTCGACATCCGTCATCCATGGTCTATCGTCCATCGTCCGCGTTGCTCCAGGGCTCATGCTAGAATCCCCGCCATGGCGACCTCTGTGGCGCTACGCCGCGTCCTCTTCCTGCGCAGTCTGGGGGACGATGAGCTCCTCGGCCTCGCCGAAACGCTCCGGCGCGAGGAGTTCGCCCGCGCGCAGGAGATCTGGCCCCAGGGCTCGACAGCGGAGGCGCTGTATATCGTCGAGAAGGGGAGCGTAGAGGTCGTTCGCGAGGAGCCCGGGCGCGATCCCCAACGGCTGGCCACGCTCGTCCCCGGCGACACGCTGGGCGAGGCTGAGCTCTTCGCCCGCCGGCCCCGGATGGCCTCCGCCCGAGCGCTCGGCCCGGCCGTTCTCCTCCGCTGGGGCCGCCGAGACCTGTCGAAGTTCCTGCAGCGGCACCCGGCGGCGCTGGCCAGCCTCCGCTTCACCGCCCTCAGCCGCACGCGAGCACTACGCCTGCGTTTCCGATGGCTCGAAGAGGGCGAGACCATCCATGGTCTCGCCG
>CAYQUY010000114.1:0-7819 GCA_964420755.1 uncultured Anaerolineaceae bacterium | reverse complement strand
TGCTTGATCACCAGAGCCATCGGCGTGTCGGCGTCGAAGGGCAGGCGGCCGGTAGACATCTGGTGCAGGATGACCCCCAGCGAGTACTGGTCAGACCTGGCATCCACCGCTTCGCCCTTGCACTGCTCGGGCGACATGTAGGCCGGCGTGCCGATGAGAGCGGACCCGGTCAGGCTGAGAGAGACGTCGGCGACCTGGGCGAAGCCAAAATCGGAGAGCATGACATTGCCATCGGCGTCCAGCAAGACGTTGGAGGGCTTGACATCGCGGTGAACAATGCCGTGATCGTGGGCATACTGCAGGGCGCCTGAGAGCTGATCCATCAGGCGCATGGACTCCTGAGGCGTTAGCGGCCCCTTCCGGAGCCGATCCATGAGCGTGCCGCTGGTGAAGAAGGGCATGACGATATAGGCCTGATCATCTTCTACGCCAGAGCTCAGGATGGGCACGATGTTGGGATGCTTCAGCGTTTGGAGGACCCGGATTTCCCGGTCGAAGCGAGCCTTGAACTGGGGTTCCCTGGCAAGTTGGGCCGACAGGACCTTGACCGCAACCTTCTCGTCGCGGTCCAGGTCTAGGGCCTCGTAGACGGTCGCCATCCCCCCGAGTCCCACCTGGTCGAGGAGGTAGTAGCGACCCAGCATGTTGCCAGCCAGACTGCTCATCGCCCCACACGCACCGGTTTCCCTGGAGGCGAAACCCTGCCGCGGATGCGCTGCCGCCAGCCGTAGGCAAGCGGACGAAGGGCACCACCGACGGAGGGGCCACCCCCTAAGCCTAGCACAGGGTTCAGTTGAGGGGGGATAGGCTGTTGTCCCCCCAAGCTTTTCGCCCTATCCCTGACGCAGCCCCCACCGCTGGCGGACTCAGCTCGTGGAGGGGCGTTGCCAGGGGACGAAGCCCTGCAGGATGGAGCCGCCGATGAATTCCCGCAGGATGGAGTTGTCGGGAATCAGGTCCGTATCCACCGGCAGGAGCCATTCCAGGAAGGCCAGGAGGCGTTTCGCCTCGACGTGCTCGCTGGTGCCGAAGGGCACCTGGCGCAGGAGCGGCTCGGCCAGTGAGGCGAGCGCGGGACCTTCGTAGACCAAGGCCGAGTTAAACATCACATCGGCGTTTTCCTGAAAGGGGAAGATGTTCCGCGCCTCGCCACGGCGAACTGACTCCCAGCGATGAATGGTTTCCGCTGCCGTGTAGCCGCGCTGCGTCGCATCCCTCACGATCCGACGGATCAACCGGGTGTCGGTCGTCGAGACGCGGTTGTAGCGATCGAGATTCAGCTGGGTCAACGCCGAGACGTAGATGCGGTAAGTGTTGTGCGCGGGAATCTCCGACAGCAGCTGCGGGTTCAGCCCGTGGATTCCCTCGAGGATGACAATCTCACCGGGAGCCAGGCGCACCGTCTCTCCCTCTTCCTGACGTCCTGCCTTGAAATTGTAGCGAGGAAGCTGCACCGACTCCCCGGCGATCAGGCCTCGAAGGTCCCGGTTCAATCGAGCCCGGTCAAGCGCATCGAAGGACTCGTAGTCGTACTCGCCGCCTGCCTCCTTGGGCGTCTTCTCCCGATCGACGAAGAAGTTGTCCATTTCGATGGGGAAGGGCGAGAGGCCCAGAGCGATCAGCTGAATTGAAAGGCGCTTGGAGAAGGTCGTCTTGCCCGAGGCGGAGGGGCCTGCGATCAGGATGACGCGGGCTGTGTCGCGGCGGGCAGCAATCTGACCGGCGATCTCCGCAATCCGGCGCTCGTGAAGGGCCTCCGAAACCAGGATGACCTCCCTCGCCCGGTTGGCCACGATGGCGTCGTTGAGGGCGCCCACGCTGGAAACGCCCAGCGTATCGAGCCAGTCGCCGTACTCGCGAAACGTCACCAGCAGCTTAGGATACTCGAGCGGGACGAGCAACACGGTGGGGCTGCGGCGGCGCGGGAAGCGCAGGGTAAAGCCGCCGTGCGTCAGCTCCAGGCTGAACCACCGCAGGTGACCGGTGCTGGGAAGCATGTAGCCATGATGGTAATCGCGCAGATCCCCCAGCTGGTAGAGGACGAGGTAGGGCTTGCGCCGATGGGCCAGCAGGCGGGTCTTGTCGGTGTAACCCTTGGCCCGGAAATACTCGATCGCCTCCTCGACGGGCACCTGGGTCTTGGCGAATGGGAGATCGGCCTCGACCAGCTGGTGCATCCGCTCCTCAAGGCGCTTGAGCTCGTCGGCCCCCAGTGCCTGGCCGCCGCTTACCTGGCAGAAGTAGCCGCCCGAGGAGACGGAGTGATCGACGGTGAGTCGTAAGCCGGGAAAGAGCTCCTCGAAGGCCGCCGCCACCAGGAACGTGAGCGAGCGCCGGTAGATGCGCATCCCATCGGCAGTCCCCATCGTCACAGGCTGGACTCGGGAATCCATCTCGATCGGGAAGGTCAGCTCACGCAGCTCACCGTTGACGATCGCCCCGACGATCGGCTCCTCGGGCTTGTCCACCGGCTTGAGGAAGGCGGCCAAATGGGTGCCGCGGCCTCCTTCCAGGACACGCCCATCCGGCAGGTCAATCTGGACGGTCGGCCGGGCCTCGACGAAATGGATCTCAGGCTGGGAGCGGCGGGGCATGGTCCTCTCGACAGGTCAGCAGCCGGGATTCTACCTCAAAAGGGACCTCGAACATCGCAGATCACCTGCCCGGGACCATCAGGATGAAGCCGGGCATGGTCCGCCAAGCGGAAGCGAACCACGGGAAGAGGCCTCCCCTTCCTGGGCCGGAGGCCACGGTCATTCTGCCCAGGATTCCGGTTTCCCCGTTGAGAATCCGTTCAGGCCTGACGACCTATACTGTAGGAGCTGAAGGAAAGCATGGCCTCAGGCGTGCAAGGGGACCTGAGGCAGGCTTGCCTGGGCGAGGGCGCCTGCCCATGTAGGGCGGGCGCTCCGGCGTTTATCCGCGCGCAGCGGGACGCGGCGGCGGTGGACCAAAACAAGGGAGGCTGGGCGCCTCACGGCTGCCCAGCCTCCATTCGCATCCGGGTCGTCCGACGGCTCAACCGCGGTTCGGAGCGGCCGGCCAACAGCAGAGCACGAGCTGCTTGGCGGCTTTGACCTCGTCCAGCCGGCCGAAGGGCGTGTTGTGCGGCGCGGTGGTGAGGATTTCGGGGCTCTCCCGCGCCTCCTTGGCGATGGTGATCATCGCCTCGGCGAAGGCGTCGAGCGTCTCCTTGCTCTCGGTCTCCGTCGGCTCGATCATCAGCGCCTCATGCACGATCAGCGGGAAGTAGTTGGTCGGTGGGTGGAATCGGTAGTCCATCAGCCGCTTGGCGATGTCCAGGGCCCGGACGTCCGGCGCATCCGCCCAGCGGCCTTCCGCCACGAACTCGTGCATGCAGATTCGGTCGTAAGGGACGCGGTACGTATCGCGAAGCCGGGCCCGCAGGTAGTTGGCGTTGAGCACAGCGTGGTCGGCGACGGCCCGCAGACCTTCCTTGCCCTGGACCCGGATGTAGGTATAGGCGCGCACCAGGATGCCGAAGTGGCCATGGAAGGCTTTCACCCGGCCGATGCTCTTGGCCGGCATCTTCAGCCCGAAGAGCGGAGGTTCGTCCTCGTCGCCGACATCGACCATCTCGACCACTGGCCCTGGGAGGAAGTCGACGAGGTGCTTGACAGCGCCCACCGGGCCGGAGCCGGGGCCGCCGCCTCCGTGCGGCGTGGAGAAGGTCTTGTGCAGGTTGTAGTGCAAGATGTCAAAGCCCAAGTCACCCGGTCGCACGATCCCCAGCAAGGCATTCATGTTGGCGCCGTCGCCATACACCAGCCCGCCGCAGGCGTGCACCGTCTCGATCACCTTCTTGACGTTCTCGTCGAAGAGGCCGAGGGTGTTGGGGTTGGTGAGCATCATCCCGGCGACGGTCTGGTCGCAGGCCGAGCGCAGCGCCTGAAGGTCGACATTGCCCCGGGCATCGGAGGGGATCTCGACCATTTGCAGGCCGCCCATGGTCGTGCTGGCAGGATTGGTGCCGTGAGCCGAGTCGGGGATGAGGATCTTGGCGCGGGCGGCATCACCGCGTGAGCGGTGGTAGGCGTGGATCATGAGGATCCCGGTGAGCTCGCCGTGGGCTCCAGCGGCGGGCTGCAGGCTGACCCCGGCGAAGCCGCCGATCTCCTCTAGCCACTCTTGCAGAGTGAACATCAGCGCCAGGTTCCCCTGGGCCGTCTCCGGATCCTGTAGGGGATGGGCAAAGGCAAAACCGGGCAGTCGCGCCGCCTCCTCGTTGATCTTGGGGTTGTACTTCATCGTGCACGAACCCAACGGGTAGAAGCCGATATCCACCCCGTAGTTGAGTTGGGAGAGACGGGTGAAATGGCGGACGACATCGGCCTCGGAGAGCTCCGGCAAGGGCAACTCGTCGCGGGTGAGATCTGCCGGGAGCTCGGCCCTGGGCACGTCGGGTTCGGGCAGGGAGACGCCGGGTCGACCCGGGGAGGACAGCTCGTAGACCAATGGCTCAGGCATGGGCGGCCTCCTCCAGAGCGGCAATCAGGTCATCGATCTGTTCCTTGGTGTTGAGCTCGGTGACCGCGATCAGCATGTGACCTTTGAGCTCAGGATACGACCGGCCGAGATCATACCCGCCCAGGATGTCGTAATCCGAGAGCAGCAGATCGTTGATCTCCGCCACCGGCCCGGGGCAAGCGACGGCAAACTCATTGAAGAACGGGCCCGCGTTCCACAGACGATAGCTCTTCAGCCCCGAGATCTTATCGGCGGCGTAGTGCGCCTTGTGGTAGCAGAGCTCGCCGACTCTGCGCAGCCCCTGCTTGCCCATCATTGACAGATAGACCGCGGCCGCCAGGGCCATGAGCCCCTCGTTGGAGCAGATGTTGGAGGTCGCCTTCTCGCGCCGGATGTGCTGCTCGCGCGGCGTGAGGGTCAGTACAAAGCCGCGCTGCCCCCGGCTATCCGTCGTCTGACCCGCCAGGCGCCCAGCCATCTTGCGCACGAACTCATTCTTGGTCGCGAAGATGCCCAGCGACGGACCGCCGTAGGACATGGGGATGCCCAGGGGCTGGCCCTCGCCCACGACGACGTCGGCGCCGAAAGCGGAGGGCGGTTTGAGCAGACCAAGGGCCAGCGGGTTGACGACGACGCACAGCAAGGCGCCGACCGCATGGGCCGCCTGCCCCAGCCCACTGAAGTCGCTGACACTGCCAAAGAAGTCCGGATACTGGACGGCGACCAGCGCCGTGTTCTGGTCCAGCATCCCGGCCAGCGCTTCGGGGCCGTCGCCGCAGGACTTGTCGCCGACGATCGTCAGACCGGCCCCCTGCATGTAGGTGCGCACGACCTCTCGGTAGTGCGGGTGGACCGCCGGCGAGAGCACGACCTTGCGGCGCTTGCCGCGGTGGTGGTTGAGGGCCAGGATGACCGCTTCGGCCAATGCCGTGGCACCGTCGTAGTGCGAGGCATTGGAGACATCCATGCCCGTCAGGTTGCAGATCAGGCTCTGGTACTCGAAGATCGCCTGGAGCGTGCCCTGCGAGATTTCGGGCTGGTAAGGGGTGTAAGCGGTGTAGAACTCACCACGCCGGAGGATATGATCGACCGCGGCGGGGATGAAGTGATTGTAGGCGCCAGCGCCCAGGAAACAGGCGAAGTGCCGGGTGTCGAGGTTCGCCTCGGAGAGCACCTGGAGTTCTTCCATGACCTCGATCTCGGATAGCGGCTCGGGCAAATCGAGATCAGGGAAGCGGACCTCGGCCGGGATGGCGTCGTACAGATCCTCCATCCTCTTCACGCCGATGGCCGCCAGCATGGCGCGGCGATCCTCGTCGGTGTGAGGGATGTAGGCCATTACTCGCTCCGTCCCTGACAGAACTTCTCGTAGGCGGCGGCGTCCATCAGCCCGGACAGCTCCGCCGGGTTCGTGATCTCGAAGCGGATCATCCAGGCCTCACCATAGGGGTCCTGGTTCACGGTCTCGGGCTTCCCGGGAAGCGCCTCGTTGATCTCCGTGATCCTTCCCGAGACGGGCATGTAGGCCTCGGCCGCGGCCTTGACGGACTCGATATTGGCAAACGTCGCCCCCTTCGCCACCGAGTCGCCCACGCCCGCGATCACCTCGACAAAGACGACGTCGGACAGGTGCTCCTGGGCGTAGTCGGTGATCCCCGCCGTGCCGACCTTGCCGTCGACGCGGATCCACTCATCGTTCTGGGTGTACCTGAGTTCGGCTGCAACTTTCATGACGTACCTCCTGGCAGAATGCGCGCTTACCTGGGAAGAAACGAAAGGACGCGCACCATCAAGGTGGGCGTCCTCTGTCGGGAACCTGAGAGATTCACCCCCATCCGGGGATTTGCCCCTTCGGTGCCTGACGGCTTTCCAGAGGCATACCCAGATAGGGTCCTTTGACCTGAGAGTTTCGCCGGGCGCTCATCCACATCCGCCCGGTTTGCCCCTTCGGTGCCCAACTCGGCCGGGTCTCTCCCCTATCTGGGGCTGATTGTGGAGCGGATTCTAAGGGGAGGGTAGCCGGATGTCAAGCAAAGATCATCGGCCATCATCTAGCCGATACTGACTCGCGCCACGCGGGCCGACAGCCCGCAGACGACCTCGTAGCTGAACGTCCCCCAGATTGCGCCGAGATCCTCGGCCGTCAACTCGGCCTGGCCCTGCCGGCCGATCAAGACCACCTCATCGCCCACCCGGGTCTCGGGCACCTCGTCCAGCTGCACCATCAGCTGGTCCATGCACACGTTCCCGACGACGGGCACGACCCGGCCGCCCACCAGGACCCGGTTACCCGGCACCCGGCGGTAGCCATCCCCATACCCGACCGGCACAACCCCGATCCGCTCCAGCTTTCGGGTGACGTAGGCGTGGCCGTAGCCCACGCCCCGGCCGGGGGGCGTGACGCGGATCTGGGTCAACTGTGACTTCCAACTCAGGACGGGACGGAAGCCCTCCGGCAGCTGGCACTCCGCCGAAGGATGCAGCCCGTAGAGGGCGATTCCCACCCGCACCATGTCGAAGCAGGCGGCGGGGCAGGCCAGCCCCGCGGCTGAGTTGGCCGCGTGGACCAGCGGCGGCCGCACCCCCGCCGTTTCGATCTGGTCGAGGACCAGGCGGAACTGCCGCGTCTGCTCGTCCGTCGGCGCCAAGTCTTCTTCGTCCGCCCGGGCGAAATGCGTGAACAGGCCCTCAAAGACGACCCCCGGCGTGGACGCCAACTGCCGCGCCAGTTCGGGGGCGTCCTCAGGCTCGCTGCCCAGGCGCGTCATCCCGGTGTCGACCTTCAGGTGCAGGCGCGCCGGCTGCCCAACCGCAGCCGCGGCCTCAGCTGCGGCCCGCACCTGTCCAGCCTCCCACACTGCCATCGAAACGCGGGCTGCGATGGCCTCGCGGAGCCTCTGAACGGGCGTGGCACCGAGGATCAGAATGGGGCAATCCATCCCCGCCTGGCGGAGCTCAAGAGCCTCATCCAGCCTGGCCACGCCGCACCACGTCGCCCCGGCGCGGACGGCGGCCCTGGCCACGGGAACCGCGCCATGGCCATAGCCGTTGGCCTTGACCACCGCCATCACCTGGGCTCCGGTCCGCCGGAGGCACTGCCGGACATTCCCCTCGATGGCCTCGAGGTCAATCTCCACCCAGTTGGAATACTCGCCTGCCAGGGACATGGCCCGTGATTATAAGCCCACCGGCTTGGGCTGTGTAGAGAAGCGTATTCGTTCAGTACTCATGAGACAGCCGGGCTTCTGCCTCACCCCCCTGCCCGCGCGAAGCCCCCCGAGGCGCAGCCGAGGGGCCCTCTCCGCAGTTCGGCGCTTGACCGATGCCATGC
>CAYQUY010000113.1:0-7923 GCA_964420755.1 uncultured Anaerolineaceae bacterium | reverse complement strand
CTCATCGGCCCTTCGTCGACGCCGTCAAGGTGCGCTGCCAGAAGTGCGGCAACGTGGTCAGCCGGATCCCCGAGGTGGGCAACCCCTGGCTGGACGCGGGCATCGTGGCCATGAGCACGCTGGGCTACAACCTGGACCGGAGCACCTGGGAGACCTGGTTCCCGGCCGACCTGATCTCGGAGAGCTTCCCGGGCCAGTTCCGCAACTGGTTCTACAGCCTGCTGGCGATGAGCACGATTCTAGAGCGGCGCGCCCCCTTCAGGGACATCTTCACGTATGCCACGCTGCTGGCTGAGGACGGCCGGCCAATGCACAAGTCGTGGGGAAACGCCATCGAGTTCAACGACGCGGCCGACCGAATGGGTGTCGATGTCATGCGCTGGATGTACTGCGACTGTAAGCCGGAGAAGGATTTGCTGTTTGGCTACCACCGGGCGGACGAGGTCCGCCGCCAGTTCCTCATTCCGCTGTGGAACGTCTACAGCTTCCTTGTGACCTATGCCGAAATCGATGGCTGGACGCCGCGGCCCGGGCGAAAGGTTGAGTATGGGCTGCTCGACCGCTGGATCCTCTCCCGCCTGAACGAGGTCGTGCTCGAGGTCACTGCCCGGCTGGAGTCGTACGAGCCGAACCTGGCGACCGCCGCCGTCAACCAGCTGATCGACGACTTAAGCAACTGGTACCTGCGGCGAAGCCGGCGTCGCTTCTGGGCACGGGCCGGGGCAAACGAAGCGACCGACGCGGACAAGGAAGCAGCCTACTCGACTCTCTATCAGGTGATGGTGACCCTGGCGAAGCTGTTGGCCCCCTTCACCCCGTTCGTCAGCGAGGCGATCCACCAGAACCTGGTGCGAAGCCAGGACAAGGAGGCACCCGAGAGCGTCCACCACTGCGAATGGCCCACCGCGGATCCGGCCCGGATCGACCTCCGCCTGACCTCCGAGATGGCGCTGGTGACCCGGCTGGCGTCTCTTGGCCACGCCGCGCGCAACAAGGCGGGTCGCAAGCTGCGCCAGCCACTGGCCGAAGCGGCCTTTGCCGTGGGCGGGCCGGAGGAACGCGCCGTCGTCGAAGCGTATGCTGACCTGCTGGCGGATGAACTCAACGTCCGCCAGGTGCGGCTGCTGGATGCCGCCTCCGAGGCCGTCGACTTCCGCCTCAACCCCTATCCTCGCCAGCTCGGGCAGAAGTACGGGAGCCGCTTCCCCGCGTTACGCCGGGCAATGCTCGAGATGGATGCCGAAGCCGCAGGTTCGCGCCTGCTGTCGGGGTTGCCGCTCGATGTCGACCTGGACGGGGAGCACGTGGAGATTCTGCCTGATGAGATCGAGGTCCGGGTACAGGCCCATGCCGGATTCGAGGCGGCCGCGGATGGCGCCTGCGTCGCCGCTCTTCAGACCGAACTGACGGAGGACCTCGTTCTCGAGGGGCTGGCCCGGGAGCTGGTGCGCCGCATTCAGGAGCAGCGCAAGGCGGCCGGCTTGCATGTGGCGGACCGAATCTCGCTGCGTTACTGGGCCACGCCGAAGCTCGCGGCCGCGATTAAGGCCCACGAGGCCTACGTCCGGGGCGAGACGCTTGCCGTCGGGATGACATCTGTGCCCGCAGCCCCAGCGGGGGCAGCAGAGCATCGGTTCGATGGGGAGACGGCGTCCGTCTGGCTTGAGAAGGCCAGGAGCTGATCGAGGCCCCAGCCTGCTGGGGTGTTTCCCGAACCGGGAAGGCGGACAGTCCCCCGTCTGACATCCTGCCTGGGCGGCATCGCAGGGGCAACGCCCCCGACGGCGACGCCAAGTCTCCCCAGACCCCATAGCAGTGCGTGCCGGGCGGCAGGTGTCCGCGCGGAATGGCGGCGTTCGAATCCTCGCCCTGCCTCCAGCGGCCTGAGGCCGTACCTCGGTTGAAAACCGGATGTCCCTACGGTACAATCAGGCTTCGGTCGATTCGTGGGTATTGTGGGAGGATTCTGTTGACGAAAGCCCGGGACTACCTGGTGCTTCTGGGGCTGTCAGGCATCGTTGTGGCGCTTGACCAATGGACCAAGTATCTGGTCCGCTCGCGCTTGAGCTTCGGCGAGATCTGGTCGCCTTGGGAATGGCTGGCCCCCTATGCCCGGATCGTGAACTGGAACAACACGGGAGCCGCCTTCGGCCTCTTTCGATCCGGCGGGCTGGTCTTCACCGTGGTGGCCATCATCGTCTCCGTTGCCATTCTCTTCTACTACCCGCGTGTCCCGGCCTCGCAGGTCCCTCTGAGGCTGGCTCTCGCCCTGCAGCTGGGTGGCGCGGTCGGCAATCTGCTTGACCGTCTGGTCCAGGGCACCGTGACCGACTTCATCTCGCTGGGAGCCTTCCCGGTGTTCAACGTGGCCGATGCCAGCATCTCGATAGGTGTGGCCGTGCTGATGGCGGCCATGTGGATCGAGGAGCGCAGGCGCCGCGCTCCGGCGGCGGAGGAGGAGCAAGACGAGCCTCCGCCGGATTCCGGGCGCCAGGTCGGGTGAACGGACGCCATCTCCGCCTACAGGTCCCTCCTCCCGGTGGCCGGCTCGACCGGGCGTTGGCGGGCAATCTGCCTGAGATCTCCCGCACACGTCTCCAGGACTGCATCCGCCAGGGCTTGGTCGTGGTGGATGGCAAGCCGGTACGCAAGCCGGGTCACCGGCTGTTCGGTGGCGAGCTCATTGACGTCACCCTTCCGCCGTCCGCCCCGGCAACTCTCTCCCCGGAGCCCATCGCCCTTGACGTTGTGTTCGAGAATGAGGATCTCCTCATCGTCAACAAACCGGCGGGGATGGTCGTGCACCCATCCGCGGGCCATGCCGGCGGGACGCTGGTGCAGGCGGCTCTGGCGCATGCGCCTGACATCGACGGCGTCGGCGGCGAGCAGCGCCCCGGCGTCGTTCACCGCCTGGACAAGGACACCTCCGGGTTGGTTCTGTTGGCCAAACGCGATGCGGCCCACCAGGCGTTGCAGAGACAGTTCAAGGATCGGAAGGTGGACAAGGTCTACCTGGCGCTGGTGGACGGCGAGCCGCCGACGCCCACGGGCAAGATCGAGGCTGCCATCGGGCGTGACCCGCTACACAGGCAGAGGATGGGGATTGCGCTGCCAGGCAAAGGGCGCGAGGCCCTCACGTCCTACCGGTCGGCGGAATCCTTCCCCGAGCACACGCTGCTTGAGGTTCATCCTGAGACGGGCAGAACCCACCAGATTCGCGTTCACCTTGCGTTTCTCGGCTGCCCGGTCGTCGGCGATACCATCTATGGCCGGAGAAAGGCCACGCTGCCTGTGGAGCGGCAGATGTTGCATGCCTGGCGCTTGACCCTGGCTTTGCCTGGCGACCAGGGCAGGCGCACTTTCGAGGCTCCGCTGCCGGAAGACTTCGCCCGGATCCTCGCGGATCTACGACACCGCCGCTGACGCCGGCGCCTCGGCTACGGGGCCAGACGGCGTCAGGGCGGATGTCCAGAAGACCAGGCAGGCTCTAGGAAGACTTGCGCCGCAGTGCATCTTGGAGGCGAGACCGTGAAAGAGATTGACCTTCGCTCAGATACCGTGACTCACCCCACGCCGGAGATGCGCAAGGCGATGGCGTGGGCAGAGGTCGGAGATGACGTCTACGGAGAGGATCCGACCGTCTGCCGGCTGGAGGCGATGGCCGCCGAACGGATGGGGAAGGAGGCGGCCCTCTTCGTAGCCTCCGGCACGATGGGGAACCTGGCGGGCGTCCTGGCCCACTGCGGGCGAGGCGACGAGGTCATTCTGGGCGATCTGGCCCACACGTTCCTCTACGAGGCCGGCGGCGTGTCAGCGCTCGGCGGAGTCCACCCGCACCCGGTCCGCACGAGGCTGGATGGCACGCTTCCGCTCGAGGAGATCGAAGCGGCCATCCGCACCGACGACGTCCATTTCCCGATCAGCCGGCTGATCTGCCTGGAGAATACGCACAACCGTTGCGGCGGTGTCGCCCTCACGGGGGAGTACACCTCGGCCGTGGGCGAGCTGGCCAAGAGGCACGGGCTGCGGCTGCACCTGGATGGGGCGCGCATCTTCAACGCCGCTGCCGCCCTGGGGGTCGAGGCCCGGCTGCTGGCCGAGCCGGCCGACTCGATCACCTTCTGCCTTTCGAAGGGGCTGTGTGCGCCGGTGGGGTCGCTCCTCTGTGGTGATTCGGAGTACATCGCCAGAGCACGGCGGGTGCGCAAACAGCTGGGCGGTGCCATGCGTCAGGCCGGCGTGATCGCCGCTGCCGGGATTGTCGCCCTCGAGACCATGGTCGACCGCCTCGTCGAGGACCACAAGCAGGCCCGGCGGCTGGCCGAAGGACTCGGAGGCATCCCCGGCATTATTCTCGATCCGGGGACGCCGCAGACCAACATGGTGTTCCTCAACCTGTCCGAATCCTTCCCCGTCGACGCCCAGCAAGCTTCCGAACGATTGAGGGCCCTGGGAATCCGCGTGCACCCCTCGGGGGCACGTCGATTCCGGCTCGTCGTCCACTACTGGATCGACGATGCCGGCGTCGACGCGACGATCGACGGCTTCCGAAGCATTGCGGACAACGGTTGATGCCGGTTCTGCCGCTGTTGGAGGCGCTGGTCGTCGCCGCGCTTTGGTCAGCCTCGCCCATCCTGGTGCAGCTGGTTCTGGATGAGCTGTCCCCGATGCAGGTTGCCGGGATTCGCTACTTTGGGGCTTTCCTGGCCCTGCTGCCTCTATTGATCCTTCACTCGCGAAGGACCCTGGCCCGCCTTTCCTGGTCTGCCTGGGCGAGGCTGGCGCTCATGGGAGTCCTCTCGTACACCATTGGCAACACCCTCTTCTTCTGGGCACTTGGCCGCCTGCCGGCAACAACGGGGTCCTTCCTGCTCAACGTGGTCCCTATCTACACAGTGGCCATCGGGGGGATCTGGCTTGGCGAGTGGCCCAACAGAAGGCAGGTCTTCGGCGTCGGGCTTGCCCTCGCCGGGGGATTGCTCTTCTTCGGGTTCAGGGTCAGTGCGGGGCAGGGCGCCGCCATCGTCGTCGCACTGGTCGGCGCGTTGGCCATGAGCGTATTTGGCGTGATGAGCCGGTCTTTTGCGCGATCGGGGGAGATCGACACGGTCGCTCTGGCGGCTTTGCCGCTCTTCGCCGGGGGCGGGCTCCTGCTTCTTCTCCAGCCAATGCCTGCGATCCCTTCTTCCAAGGCGCTTGCCGCCCTTGCCTGGCTAGCTCTCGTGAACAGTGCCCTGGCGTATATCTTGTGGACGCATGCGCAGAAGAGGCTCAAGGCCTATGAGATCAGCTTGGTGGGGAATCTGATGCCCATGGGAACTGCGATGATCTCGACCCTTTTCTTCAACCAGCCGCTGCCCGCCTGGTCGTGGCTTGGGATCGGGGTGGCCCTAGTTGGTGTGTTCCTGGTCGGGGTCGCGGCGGGGGAAAGGAGCGGCGGAGTCCCCCTGGTGCCCCCGCGAGGCTGAGGCGGAGGGAAAGACGGACTCGGGAGCGTCCGCAGCATCCCGGACCGTGGCACGCGCCCTGGTCACACAGGGGGGCGATCTGCAACCGAAAGGACTGGTGGGCGCTCTGGGTCCTCATACACAGTGCATGTCCTGGAACAGCCAGCCATGGCAACCAGGCGACGACAGGCAAAGGCGCCATGCGGTCGGTAGGGGGCCCAGGGGGCACGTTGACGAACCCGGGTTCCGTTACTATACTGCTCCTGGAGTGTGGGTCGGTCTACGACAGGCAGGGCGGTGCCGGGGACATCCGGGGCAGTGCCCCGCTTGCCGGTAAGGGGGAATGGGAATATCCTCACTTCCGCCGAGCCGAAGACTCGAGTGGCGGCCTGGGGTCATGGAGGGGTATCGCTGGTGATCGGTCTGGGCCTACGACAGCTGCAGGATGCCTTGCATCACAAGGCGGACGCCGTTCAACACGAATTCGTCGAAATCAGCGACCGACTCCAGGTAACTGCCAAGAAGCTGATGGAGGCCCGGGGTGAGGAGCAGGACGCGCTCCGAAAGGATATGGAAGAGCTCCGAGCCCGGCAGCAGGCGGTCGCCGATGAAGTCAACATCTGGCGGGAGCGGGCCCGCTCCGTCATGCAACAGCGGGACAAGGAGGCGCTGCGCTCCTTGACCCAGCAGCTCTTGGAGGCGGGTGACGCTGACTTGCGGCCGGCCGCTGAGCATGTCCTGTTCCTTCTCGACGCCACCGAAGAGCAGTTGGCGGCGCTGGCGGTGCCCGAGGGAAAGATGGAAGCCAAGACGCCGGCTGCCCGCCTGCTCGAGCGTGCCCGCGTGGAGTATGACCTGCGGGGTGCAGACAAGGCCGCTCGCCAACGGGCTGCGGTCGAATTCTCAAACCGCCCGGGAATGGCCCAGAACCTCGAGGCCATTGCGGAGATCGAGGCCGCCATGGAGGCGGAAGACCCGATGGTGCGCGAGGTGGCCATCCTGACGGCCGTCCAGCTTCACCGGTTCCGCGCCACGCGCATGGCTGACCTGGACGCGGCCCACCAGTCCGTCCAACGCCTGGCGCAGATCAACCACGCCTCGACCATCCCGGTCTTGATCGAGGTCCTGGAGCATCCCCGGACCGGCTTCGTGAGCAGTCCCCAGGGCGCCGTAGAAGCCTACAACGACCGGTCGCGGATGGTAGCCCTGCTGCGGCTGGTCGAATGGCATACCGCCGAGGCCCGGGCGGCGCTCCGGGCCAGGCAGTTCGACCGCGATCCGGCTATCGTCAAGGCGGCTGCCAGGGCACTGGAGCTCTTCCCGGGGGAGTGGACCGGCCCTCTCAAACCCACTGCCCCGCTCACCAAGTAGACCAGTCAATCCAGGCACTGCCATCTTATGCTGCCAGCCGAGGCGCGTGGCCAGAGTGGGCCCAAGTCTCGGACATCGGAAGTCTGTAAAGGAGATGGGCGATACGCCATTGCCCTGCCTGTCTCTCGTGTCCTGAACCCAAGCTGGATTGACGCTGGCGGTCGCACTCTGCTATAATCCCCCCAACAACCGAGACGAACGTGAACCTCCGGGAAGAGTAGGTGGGCCAGCGCTGGCAGAGAAGGGTGGCCGCCGGCTGAGAGCCCCCGCAGTGGCCCCCGCCGAACGTCGCCCGGAACGTGCGCCGAAGAAACCCGGATCCGGGGAGTAGAGCGGCGCGGGGCTGCCCGTTACAGCAGGTCCTCGATGATGGTCGGGGAGGAGGGCGCTGGCGAACTGGCCAGCGAACTGAGGTGGTACCGCGGAAGGCGCGCCCTTTCGTCCTCAGGACGAGAGGGCGTTTGTGTTTGTCGGAGACACACGTCGGATCAGGGGCATCAAGGTGACCGGGCCCCCGGGTCCCCGTCGCCTCCTGGGCAGGGTATCTGCATGAAGACGTCGAGAGGCTACGACCCACAAATCGCGGAGCTCCATCTTCAGGCATTCTGGCAGGAAGCAGCCGTTCACGCTTTCGACCCGCATGACGGCCGGCCGGTCTTCGCCATCGACACGCCCCCGCCGACGGTCTCGGGCCATCTGCACCTGGGACACGTCTACTCCTACTGTCAGGCCGACTTCATGGCCCGGTTCTGGCGCATGAACGGATTCTCCGTCTTCTTCCCGATGGGCTTTGACGACAACGGTCTGCCCACCGAGAGGTTGGTGGAACGCCGCCTGGGGGTCAGCGCAGCCAGCGTCGGCAGGGCCGCCTTCATCCAGAAGTGCCTTGAGGTCAGCGAGGAGGCAGCTGAGGAATACCGCGCCTTGTGGCGCAGACTCGGGCTGTCGATTGACTGGTGCTGTACCTACCGGACGATCGACGATCTCTCGCGGCGGACGGCGCAGTGGTCATTCCTCGATCTCTACCGGCGCGGCCTTGCCTACCGGGCGGAAGCGCCGACGATCTGGTGCCCGGAATGCCGCACGGCCATTGCCCAGGCGGAGC
>CAYQUY010000112.1:0-7985 GCA_964420755.1 uncultured Anaerolineaceae bacterium | reverse complement strand
GCCCCGCTATCTGGTTGTGGGATTGCGCCTCGAGCGGCTTCTACTGGCGTGCCCACCGGCACCTCGAGGTTCCGCTGCCCTCTTGCCGGACTTCGACTTCGCCCTGGCCCGGACGGGCCTGGCCTCCAACGCCGCCTCCAGGACGTCATCCACGGTGTTGGCGAAGACGAAGTGGATGTCGTTGCGGACCTCCTCTGGGACGTCCTCCAGATCGCGCTCGTTGCGGCGGGGGAGGATGACAGTCTTGAGCCCGGCCCGGTGGGCGGCCAGCACCTTCTCCTTCACCCCACCGATGGGCAGGACCTGGCCTCGCAGCGTAATCTCGCCCGTCATCCCCACTTCGGCCCGGACTGGTTTGCCCGACACCAGCGAGGCCAGGGCACATGCCATGGTGACCCCGGCGGAGGGGCCATCCTTGGGCTGGGCTCCAGCAGGGATGTGCAGATGAATGTCGTGCTTGCCCCAGAAGTCCGGGGGCATCCCGATGTGGTCCGCCTTGGATCGGACGTAGGATAAGGCGGCGCGTGCCGACTCCTGCATGACCTGGCCCAGAGAGCCGGTGAGCATGAAATCCCGGCCACCGGGCATGGCTGTCGCCTCGATGAAGAGGACGTCCCCGCCGCTCGGGGTCCAGGCCAGGCCGGTTGCTACACCGGGCACCGAAGTCCGCTCGGCCACCTCCTCGGTGCCGAAGAAGTACGGCTTGCCCAGGAGCTCGGAAACCTGTTCAGCAGTGATCTCAGCCGTCTTCTCCTTGCCTTCCGCAATCCGGGTGACGACCTTCCGGCAAAGCCGGCCGAGCTCCCGCTCCAGATTGCGCACACCGGCCTCACGCGTATAGGAGCGGATGACCGCCATGAGCGCCTGGTCCTGGAAGGTGATCTCCGAGGGGCGAAGGCCGTTCTCGCGAATCTGCCTCGGGATCAGGTAGTCCCGGGCAATGGCGCTCTTCTCGCTCTCGGTGTAGCCGGAGAGCTGGATCACTTCCATCCGGTCTAGCAGCGGACCCGGGATAGTCTCCAGCCAGTTGGCCGTAGTGATGAACATCACCTGAGAGAGATCGAAGCCTACCTCGAGGTAATGGTCGCGGAACTCCCGGTTCTGCTCCGGGTCCAGCACCTCCAGCAGGGCCGAGGAGGGATCGCCGCGGAAGTCCTGTCCGAGCTTGTCGACTTCGTCAAGCATGAAGACCGGATTGCGCGACTCCAGCCGCCGGATGGCCTGCAAGATGCGGCCGGGCATGGCGCCGACGTACGTCCGCCGATGGCCCCGAATCTCGGCCTCATCGTGCACCCCGCCAAGGGAGATGCGGATGAACTCGCGACCGGTCGCCCGGGCAATCGAGCGTCCCAGCGAGGTCTTGCCCACACCCGGCGGGCCGACAAAGCAGAGAATCACGCCCTCCCGCTCGCGGCGGATTTGATCGCGCGAGGGCTCCGCTAGCTCGCTCCGCCGCTCCATGCGCAGCTTTCGCACGGACAGGTACTCGAGGATTCGTTCCTTGACATCCTTCAGCCCGTAGTGGTCCTCGTCCAGCACCTGGCGGGCGTGGGCCACATCCAGATTGTCCGGCGTGATTCTCGCCCACGGCAGCGAGACCAGCCAGTCCAGATAGGTCCGGATGACCCCGTACTCGGCGGCCGCGGTCGGCAGTCGGGCCAGGCGGTCGAGCTCCCGCCGGGCCTGTTTCTCGGCCTCCTCTGGCATGCCACTGGCTTCGATCTTCTTGCGCAGTTCCTCGACTTCGGCCGTCTGCTCGTCGCTCTCCCCCAGCTCGCGCTGGATGGCCTTGAGCTGCTCGCGTAGGAAGTACTCTCGCTGGACCTTTTCAATCTCTGTCCGGGCCTCTTTCTGGATCTGTTGCCCGAGCGATAGGACCTCGATCTCCCGACTCAGCAGCGCATTGAGGCGCTTCAACTTAGAGGTCACCGAGTCGTTTTCCAGGATCGCCTGGGCGTCCTGAAGCTCCATGCGCTGGTAGTTGGCGATGGTGTAAGCGACGTGGAGCGGGTCTTCCAGCATCAGCACCCCGCCGACGACCTCCCGAGGCAGCGAAGGGGCCAGATCAGAGATCTGCTGGAACTGGTCTTGGGCCGCCCGAACCTGGGCCTCGATCTCGACCCCCTCCTCGATCGTCTCCGGGCGAAGATGAATGCGGGCTATCAGGTATGGCTCGAGGCTGGTGAACTCCCCCAGCTCGAAGCGCGCCAGGCCATGGACAATCAAACGGATGGTGCCGTCGGGGGCGCGGAACAGACGCTGGATGGCTGCTGCCGTCCCGAACCGAAAGAGATGCTCGGGGCCGGGAGTCTCGAGCTCGGGGTCGCGCGAAGTCACAAGGCCGATCAGCCGCCCGGAACCGACAACATCATCGACCAGCTTGATCGAGCGGGGTTGGCCGATCGTCAGAGGGACGGCGGTGTGGGGATAGACCACCACCCCTCGCAGTGGCAATACTGGCAGGATCTCAGGGATTTCGATGGGCTCGGCGGCCCCGGTCTCCGTCGGGTCTGTCTCGTCTTGCACGTGGATCGTCGGCGCCATCATCTCCCACGTCTCGCGACCGGGATCGCGACTCTTTGGAGGGTAGGGGCTGTTCTCGTTTCGCATCGGTTCGGGATCAGAGGGGCATGCAGCCTTCAACACACTTGGACGCAAGGGGACGACCCTCAGCTGGTCACAACGATCTTCTTCGGCAGGGCCTTGGGCAGCGCTACCCGCAAGAAGCCATCGCTGTAGCCGGCCTCGATCCTGGCAACGTCAATGGCCGCAGGCACCAGGACCTCGGTGACGAACTCGCCGTAGGGGATCTCCATCTGGTGGTAGGCTTTGTGGCCGCCCGTGTCCGTCCGCACGCCCCGGATGGTAAGTATGTGCTTCTCCATCGTCACGGTGAACTCGGCCTCCCGCATCCCGGCGACTTCCACCATCACGACGAACGCCTCGTCCGTCTCGTAGACGTCCGTGGGAGGCCGCCACAGGTGGGAGCGCTGCCGGACGGCCCATGAGCCGCCCCACTCGAATTCGCCAGACCAGCGATCATCCTCACCCGCCAACGACAGCTTCTCAACACCGGGATGTACTCTGTTGTGACTCATCCTTCCAGGACCCTTTGCAGCGCTCACATGTTCCGGTCATTCTACCACAAGGTCCACGCAGGGAAAGCAGAGCATGGCTGTCGCTTTCGCGTGGGACGCCCCACAGAACGTCCCGACGGACCCACGGCGCTCTGGCAAGCCTTCATTGAGCTCGGCCCGGCCTCCCCTGGCCAGGCCCTGGCGGCGGGGCGGCAGGAAACGGCGCGCGGCCGTCAGGCGTCTCCGGCTGTCGGAGCACCGAGATGCCGTTCGCAAGCCTCGGCCGGCGGATCGCCTCACTATGCCCTGGAGGCTCCAGGGGCGGCTTGGACGCCAGAGCAAGTCGTTGTAGAATAAGTCTGGGGGGTTCAGACAATCCCGCTGGTGGCCCCCGTGGGCAGGAGGTCCGGATGGATCTGGTCTCTGTGTTACGCAGCGTGGAGTTGTTCGAAGGTCTCGCCGTCGATGAGCTGCGCTCGGTGGTGGCCCTGTGCGAGGAGCGCCGCTATCAGGCCGGGGATGTCATCACGACCCAGGGTGAGCGCGGGGAGGAGCTCTTCGTCGTTTGCGAGGGCTTCGTCGAGGTGACACTCAGCCGCTCGTCTGCGGATCCTGCGCCCCGGGCGATGGTCAACCTGGGTCGGGGGCAGATTTTCGGGGAGATGGCCCTGGTCGATCACGGCCCGCGCTCGGCCACGGTCCGCGCCGTCACCGACAACACCGTGGTTCAGGCGATCGGCCGCCAGGAGTTCACCCAGCTGTGTGAAGGCAACCATCACCTGGGCTACACCGTCATGCGCAACATGGCCTCCGATCTCTCATTCAAGCTCCGCCACCGGAATGTCGCGGGTCGCTGAGGGCAGCTCGATGTCTGACGTCTTCAAGGTGAGTTTCGTGGTCAGCGGAGAGGACCATCCGGGGGCTATCCTCAACCTCAACGAACGCCCGGAGATCGGCGAGAGGATCACTTTGGGTGAGCGCACCTTCGAGGTCCGAGAGGTTCTCGAGCTCATCCCACCCCGCGGCGACTTCCATTTCCTCCACGTGACTCTACGCGCCGCTCCGAGCCCCACATAGCCTTCGGACGCCCACGCCGTCCCCTGTCGAAGAGACATCGGACAGCTCGGGGCGGCCGCTTAGGCACAGCCTCCTCCCCCAGAGATACCTGTCTCCGTCCGCCGTCTTGTCCCGACAGGGACATGATCGTCCCATCACAGGAGGGCGCACACGGCACGCCCCGAGCGGGCCGCAGCCGCTCTTGCAGAGATCGTCGCTGCCCGCTTCGCTCGGCCGGGCGACGAATGTGAGCTCTTGGCCACAGCCCGAATCGGCGCCGCTAGAGCCTGGCTCGCACCCAAGGGGTTGTGCCCATTCCCCGGGTCGCCGAGTCGGATGCCGCGGGGCGCCGGAAGCACCCACCAAGAGCCGTCTCCTGAAATCGTCAAGCCCAAGAGCCCGCCCAACCAGACCGCCGACGGCAGGGAGGCGAGTAGGTGCGGAGCAGCACAAGCTGCGGCGCGCCACGTAGATCCCTGACAGTCAAGGCCTCCAAAGAACGGCAAGAGCTGGGGATGACGAGCCCGCTGCCGGCTACCCCAAGGGGGCAACAACCGCCATCCGCGCATTGAAGCGGAGAGGGGGTGTAGCAACTGAAGGAGGCGGGGGGCCAACGAAATCTTAGCTGCGTGCCCCAAGCGGAGAAGATACCCGATCGGTTCTTGTACGAGTTCGGGAAACGCGACCTAGAGGTCGATCGACATGAAGTCCTGAGCCAGGACCGCTTCGCCGTTGAAGGACTTACGGGCCTGGTCAACAAGCTCCTCGGGGTTGGTTCCAGGGTAGTGGATGAGCAGCAGCTGTCCGACTTCGGCCTGGCGAGCCACCTCGCCGGCCTGGAAGGCGGAGGAGTGTCCCACGCCGCCGCCTGACGCCTCGTGGATCAGGACATCCGCGCCGCTGGCCAGGCGGATGACGGACGGGCAAGGCTCGGTGTCGCAGGAATAGGCCACCGTCCGGCTGCCGGCCTTCCCCTCAATCCTCAGTCCGATGGTTGGGACAAGGTGGCGTACGGGCGAGGCGTAGATGCGGAAGTCCTCCTTCTCCAGGATCAGGACGTGTTCCCTCTCGGGGAGGCGATGAAACGCCACCGGGAAGAAGCCGGGCCAGTTGTCCCACGAGTAAAGGCTCATGGTGTGCTCAAGCCGCTCCAGGCAGTGGTGCAGGCCGTAGATCCGCAATGGCTCTTGCCGGCCCAACAGCCACATGTTCATCAGCAAGAGCGGGATTCCCGAGACGTGGTCCGGGTGAAAATGCGTGGCCACCAGCTCCCTAATCGACTCAATCGGGATGCCGGCTCGGTTGAGAGAGTACGTCGGTGTGCCGACGCAGTCGATCAGTACCGCCCCTTCCTTGCCGGCGACGGCCAGGTGAGTGTTTTGGCGCACGCTGTCTGGGACTGCGCTGGAAGTGCCGAGGAGGATCACCTTGGCCATTGACTCTCATCCATGGAGAAGCATCAGGGCCACTCGCGGCGTCACGAAGACCTCGATGGCCGCGGCGCCAATCAGGAGGGGAACCACCAGGCCGCCGAACACCCGGGCCCATTCCGCCAGGGCAATCAGCCAGTTTTGACCCAGGGACCTGCCCTGAGGCGGACTCATGACCACCATCCCGAGGCGGATCATGGCTGCCCCACCCAGGATGGCAGCAGGGATTTCCAGGATGGCATGGGGGAGGACCAAGGCCAGCAGGAATTTGAAGACCTCCTGGCCTGCCATCGCCAGGTTGCCCGCGAAGTACCCAATGATCGCGATGGGCGCACAGTTGAGGACGATGGAGGCGACCCCAAACGAGAAAGCACCCAGGAGAGTCGCCAGGGCCATCGCCCGGAGGTTGTTGGAGATCACCCACAGCCACCCGCTGCCGGTGAGCATACCGAAGCGGAGCAGCTGCTCTGCCACGCTCCCCTCCAGTCGGTCCACGCGCAGCATCTCGGCCGGAAGAGGGAACCGGGCGGCTTGGCCCTGTCCGATCATGTAGGCGGCCACCATCGCCGCGCACTGTACAAGCATGGGCATGCTCATGCGGGGCAACGTCTGCCTCAGAAGGCCACGGTACCAGTCCAGGATGCCCCGGGCGTCGCTCCGGAACGCGCGAGTGAACACCTTCCAGGCCAGCCGCAGATTGAGCGTGTCGATGTCACGCCCCAGGATCGATTCCCGGTTGAAGAGATGGAGCCCCATTCTGCTCAGCACACCGGTTAGGGCCAGCAGTGCCAGGATGATCCACCACAACACGTCGTACATCCCCCAGAACATGATCATGCTCTCGCCGATGATCAACTGGGACACCGGGATGATGATGAAGGAGGCCAGCAAGTTGGCGGCCCGGACCGAGGTGGTCTGCAGGGAGATGACCACCGCCCCGTTCACCATCACGACGGCTTGGGCTGTTGTCAGCAGAAGGACCTGTACCAGGAGAGCCGGACTAGGGAGCCAGCGGATGCCAATCCAGAGGCTGATCAGATAGACCGCAATGCCCAGGTAGGCCGCTCCCAGAGGGGCAACCAGGGACGCGAGCATCTTGCCCAGGTATAGCTGGCCATCCGTGAGCGGCGTCGCCAGCAGTGGCTCCAAGGAAAGCCGCTCCCTCTCGCCGGCAAAACTCTCCAGGGCGATGACGAGGGAAATGGAGATCGGGAAAAAGCCGACGACCATCAGGAGGAAGGGAACCAGGCGTTCCCCGACCAGAGGCGCGCCATAGCGGGCCACGAAATCGACGGCGCTGTGAGCGGTCACGTTCATCAGAAAGGGGAAGAAGAGCGTCAACAGCGCGATCGGCAGGAGAATCCGCCAGTCGCGCAACTGGTCACGGATCTCGCGCCCTGCCACGATGAGCGCCGGAGGGGAAAAGTGAGCACCCCGAGTCGCGGCCGCCCTCATGCGCCGGACTCCGGTTCTGCTGTATCCGCCTCGACGACCTGGAGGTAGACATCCTCTAGACTGCGGCCGACCTCAGACAGGGTCACGACAGGGATCCGCGCCTCCGCCATAGCCGCCAGCACGCGAGGGTTGATGGCCTCGGGCGAAGGCGCCCGGTAGCGCAGCCGGTCCGGAGCCACGACCACCGGCTCAAGACCCTCGGGCAGACAGCGCACGGCGCCATCGAGAGGACAGGCCAGGTGCAGCTCCATGATGGGATCTCCGAGCAGGGCCCTCTTCAGCTCCTGGGGCGTCCCCTGTGCGACGATCCGTCCCCGGCGGATAATAGCGATGCAGTCAGCCAATATGTCCGCCTCGGCCAGGTTGTGGGTGCACACGACAATGGCCCGCTGGGACGAGCGCAGGCCGGCGATTCCCTGACGCACGGCCCGCGCGCTGGCTGGATCCATGGCCGAGGTGGGTTCATCCAGCAGGAGCACGGGAGGGTCATGGAGGAGGGCCCGCACCAGGGCCAGCTTCTGCCGCATGCCCTTAGAGTACTCGCCCAGGCGCCGGTCTAGGTCGTCCGCCAGCCCGTAGATGTGACAGAGATCCTCCGACCGCCGCCGGATCGCCTCGAGGGGCATCCCGTAGACGCGCCCGAAGAACTGCAAGTACTCACGGGCGCGCATCCTCATGTACAGTCCATGGTGCTCAGTCAAGAGACCGACCGAAGCGCGCACGCCTGCCGGGTCCAGCCGGGTGTCGCGGCCCGCCACCATGACAGTTCCCCGGGTAGGACGCAGGATCGAGGCCAACATCCGGATGGTCGTGGTCTTGCCTGCTCCGTTCGGGCCCAGCAGAACGAGCACTTCGCCTGCCTCGACGCGCAAGCAGACGCCTTCGACGGCGGTGACGGTTTCGAACTGCTTGGTGAGATCGTTCGCCAGAATGAGGGCCATCTCGAAAGGTCATTATAGCAGTACAC
>CAYQUY010000111.1:6888-8083 GCA_964420755.1 uncultured Anaerolineaceae bacterium | reverse complement strand
GTAACAAGGACCCCGGGCATGAGGGATGAGAGCGCTGCCGGCGCGCCGGAAGGTCGCCGACTCTCGAGAGGCCCTCCCTCAAAGGACAGCAAAGCGGCACGGACCTTGACCTCGCCCCGCTCCGTGGCGGCGATGGCCCTCTCAATCAGGCCTCCCACGACCCTGGCCAACTCGTCCGCATCCCCCATGACCTCGGGAAGGTGCGCCGGGTATTCAGCAACAATAGACACCGGTCGGATGTCGGCCAAGCGCCCGGCATCGGCGACAGCGGCTTCGACCGCCCTGCCGAGGTGGACGGGCCTAACGGCTGTTCCCAAGCGTCTGCCCTCCGAAGCTGCCCTGCCCCTAGCGGGATCCGGCCGCTTCAGCAACGATCCCAGCGGACATGGCCGCACTGCCGCGGAATAGGCTACCTGGACCCGCCCTCCGCCTGCAGATTCGACACGCCCTTCTGAGCATTGTAGAATCAAACCCGTGGAAGCTCAAGTGGCGGTCGCCAAGGTGGGCAAGTACGCCACGCCCGAGAGTGGCGACTCGCTGGAAATGGTCGAACGGCCAGCGGGAGGGCTGTCGTTCGTGCTGGCGGATGGCCAGAGCTCGGGCAAGCCGGCCAAGGCAATCTCGTCCGTGGTCACCCGCAAGGCGATCTCCCTGCTGGCGGAAGGTGTGCGGGACGGCGCGGCAGCGCGCGCCGCCTCCGATTACCTGTTTACCTACCGCTCGGGCAAGGTCCTGGCCACGCTCAACATCCTGTCCATCGACCTGTACAGCCGGACCCTGGTGATCACGCGCAACAACCCTGCTCCAGTGCTGCTCGTCCAGGAAGGGAAAACCTCGTCGCTCGACGACCCGGTGGAGCCGGTGGGCGGACGCCGCGGCGTCCGCCCGCTGATCACGGAAGTCCCGTTGGGGGCGGGGTTGGCCGCGGTCGTCTTCACCGACGGGCTCCTTCATGCCGGGGAGAAGAGGGGACAGCCCATGGACGTCTCTGCCTCGGTGCAGAGGATGCTCGTCCAAGGCTCCCCAGAGCCGGACCGTTGGGCCGAACGACTGCTGGCCGAAGCAACGGAACTCGATGCAGGGCGTCCCGCGGACGACATCAGCGTTCTGGTGGCGGCAATCCTGCCGCGTCAGCCCGGTGACACCCGGCGGCTGACGGTTCGCATGCCCCTTTAGGGACCGGATGAAGAAGCCC
>CAYQUY010000111.1:0-6788 GCA_964420755.1 uncultured Anaerolineaceae bacterium | reverse complement strand
GAAGGGATGGCAAGCTCGGGCGATCGCCCAGGAGCACTCATACGTCCCCTCCATGTGGCAACGGGTGACCAAGCCCGATCTCCTCATCTACCTGGACGCCTCCTACGACGCTTGTACCCGCCGCAGGAATCTCTCCTGGCTTCCCCATGAGCACGCCGAGGAGCTCAGGCGGCTTGCCCACGCCCGCCAACACTGCGATCTCTACGTCGCCACCGACGACCTCACCCCGGACCGCGTCACGGACCTTGTGCTCGAACAGCTTGGGTCCCTCGGAGCCGGGGCCAGCGAAGCCCACGCCGACTTGCGAAAGTGAAGAAAGGGGTTCGCGCCCCGCCGCCTCACAAGTCCACCCGCACCTAGGTCTCGACCGTGACCAGGAGACACCACAGCAGCCGCGACGATCGCCCGGTGTCTTGTCTGGTGCACTCGCGGGAACGCGCCTCACACTCGCTAGGACCTTCGGCCTCATCCTACTCGTCGCGAGCCCGAAACTTCCGCCCAAGGGTGGAGAAAGAACACAAGAGGTTCTTCTGCGGACTTGCGGAACCCGACATTGGTCCCCGCGAGGTCGTCCTTTCCGCACGAGACGATAAGCTGTCAGAGCCGAGCTTCGGGGGTATAATCAGGCCGCCTGCCAGCCCTCCGGCGGTGGCGAATCTGGAGTGGCTGGCTTTTCGTAGGCTGGGAGGCGCCCCAAAGCATGCAATCACGCTACTGGCTGCGATTCATCCCGATCCTCATCATCGTTGTGGCTGCTGGCTGGGTGGTCTATCCCCAGAATCCGGGCATCCACATCGGCCCGGTCAACCGCGACATCCGAATCGTACGCGGCCTCGACTTGCAGGGTGGCCTGCGCGTCCTGCTTGAGGCTGACCTTCCCGCTACGACGGCGATCACGACGCAGCAGATGCAGGCCGCCCGGGATATCGTCGAAAACCGGGTCAACGGCCTGGGCGTGACCGAGCCGCTCGTCCAGGTGGCCGGCACCCGGCGCATCCTGGTGGAGCTACCCGGTGTGGTCAACGAGGAGCAGGCCATTTCCACCATCCGGGAGACAGGGCTGCTGGAATTCGTTGAGGTGAGCGCGGCCGACCTGTATAGTCTTCAGGCGGGCCAGACGATCCAGACGGACTTCGCGCAATCCTCCTCTACTACCTCAGGGACCGCCACCGCACCAGCGCCAGAGGCCATCGTCACATTGATCGGATCGACCTCAACCGTCGCGGCTTCGCCCAGCGGGCAGGCTTCCAGCGAGCCGGGTCCGGCCACCTCCACCCTGGCCTCGGAAACTACACCCCAGGCCTCGGCCCCTGCCGGATCGGGCACCCCCGCGCCCACGATTGAGGCTACTACCGAGCCCACACCCGAAGCCACTCCCGAGGGACCCATATTCCACACGGTGATGACCGGCTCCTCTCTGGAGACAGCCGCGGCCAGCCGGAACGAGCTCGGCGAGTATCAGGTGGCCTTCCGCCTGACCAGTGAGGGTAGCCGCATCTTCAGCGACTATACGGGGGCCCACATCGGCGGCTATCTGGCCATTGTCCTCGACAAGCGCATCATCTCCATCCCGCGCATCGAAAACCAGATCAGCCAGGGATCCGGCACCATCCGGGGCAACTTCACCTATGAGTCGGCGAATTCGCTTGCCGTGCAGTTGAACTACGGCGCGCTCCCCGTCCCGCTCAAGGTGGTCGATAGCAAGGCGGTAGGCCCGACGCTCGGCCAGGACTCGCTCCGGCGGAGCGCAGTCGCCGGCGTGATCGGCCTGAGTGTGGTCGTGCTCTTCATGGCACTCTACTACCGCCTGCCCGGGCTCCTGGCCGACATGGCCCTACTCGTGTATGCCCTGGTCACGTTCGCTTTGTTCAAGCTTGTCCCTGTCACCCTGACCCTTCCGGGCATCGCCGGCTTCGTCCTCTCGCTCGGGGTCGCCGTTGACGCCAACGTGCTCATCTTTGAACGCATGAAAGAGGAGCTGCGGGCGGGCCGGGCGCTCCGTCAGGCCATCGATCTGGGCTTCTCCCGCGCCTGGCCGTCGATCCGGGACTCCAACCTCTCGACCCTGATCACCTGCGCCATCCTGTACTGGTTCGGCAGCACCTTCGGGGCCAGCATCGTCAAGGGCTTCTCGCTGACTCTGGCGATCGGTGTCCTCGTCAGCCTATTCACGGCCATTACTGTCACCCGGACCTTCCTGCATATCGTTCTGGACAGCCTGCGCCTGGGCGAACACCCGCGCTGGTTCGGGATCTAGAACACGACGAAAGTGCCCCACTTCCCAAAGGGGAAGCCGGGCGAGGCGATTTTCCGTCGCCCTCCTAGGAGCCTGGCAAGATGGACATCGTTGGCAAACGCTACTGGTTCTTCGCCCTCTCGTTGCTGGTGATCGTTCCGGGCATGGCGGCCCTGGTAATCTGGGGACTCCCCCTGGCCATCGACTTCACCGGCGGCAGTCTGCTCGAGGTCCGCTTCGAGCCCGGGCATCAGCCGGCGCCAGCCCAGGTTGTGGCCCTGTATGACGACCACAACGTCGGCGATCCGGTCGTGCAGAGCGCGGGTGATACGGACATCATCGCCCGCAGCCGGTCCATCACGACGGCGCAGAAGGATGAGCTCCTAACGGCAATGCAGGAGCGTTTCGGGGGGTCCGTCAGTGAGCTCCGCTTCGAGTCGGTGGGCGCCAGCGTCGGGGCAGAAGTCGCCCGGCGCGCCGCCGGAGCCGTCGGTCTGGCCGCCCTGGGCATCCTGCTGTACATCACCTACGCCTTTCGGGGCGTTCCCCACTCCTTCCGCCTCGGCGTGGCCGCAATCATTGCCATGTTCCACGACGTTGCCGTTGTCTTCGGCATCGAGGCGATCCTGGGTCACTTCCTGGGCTGGGAAGCGGACTCCCTCTTCCTTACGGCCTTGCTGACGGTGATCGGCTTCTCAGTGCACGACGACATCGTCGTGTTTGACCGGATCCGAGAGAACCAACGCCTCTACCGGGGCCTCAACTACTCAACCCTGGTGAACCACTCGATCGTGCAGACGCTGGACCGCTCGATCAACACACAGCTCACCGTCATGCTTACGCTGCTGGCCCTGCTGCTGTTCGGCGGCGTCACGACTAGGCACTTCGTCACAGTCCTTCTGGTAGGTATCTTCAGCGGGACCTACTCCTCGATCTTCAATGCCGCGCAGATCCTGGTCGTCTGGGAGAACCGGGAATGGCGAACCTGGTTCGGAAGAGGACCAGCGAGCGCAAACGCCTGAGGCTTCGCGCTGGTAGGAGAGCACAGTTGTGCGCCCCTACCGGGTATTGGTGGCCGGCCTGCTGGTCCTGGCCGCATCACCCACCCCCTACCCTGGGCCTCCAGGGCGCGCGACCTTGGTGGCTCTCAGCTGGAGGCTCCCGGCCGAGAGACAGGCGCGAGGAGAAGGTAGGGGCGCACAGTTGTGCGCCGCTACTCCTCCTCCATCTGAGAGGGGAGCGGTGGCGGCCAGACCTGACGCCCTCGCTTCGCTGGCGGCTTTTCGCTGCTAGGCGCCGTGGGCTGATCCGGCACCGACTCCGGCATGCTCACCAGCGCGGGGACCGGCTCAGCCGCTGCGGCTCTCTCCTCCACCCTTACCACCCCTTTCTCCACCGTCGGCTCTTTCGCCTTTGCGGGAGGGGTGCGTTGCTGAGCAGCCTTCTTCTCCCTCTCCAGGCGGATCCTCCGCCTGAGCCCTGAGTCTTCTTGTCTGAGCTCCTTCTGGGGCTGGGTGGCCGGCTCTCTGATCGGCCTCTCAGGTGGCGGAAGCTCAGGCGGGGATGGCACAGGCTGCGGCGGCTCGCTGACATCGACCGGGGACGGGATGGGCTCCGGTAGCTCCTCGGCTTCAGCCGGATACGGGATGGCCTCCTCCTGCTGCCCGGCAACAGGCTCGACCGACCGCTCAAGCACCTCCTCCATCGTCTCGGTCGGAACCGCAGGCTCCGCCGTCGGCATCACGCCCCGTTCGTCACCTCGAACCAACCGCTCCAGCGCCTCAATCTGCACGGCCAGCCCCCTGACCACTTCGCCGCCCCGATCGTCCAAGTCCTGCCTCTCCAACCAGGCCAGCGCAGGCTTGATCTTCTCCACCATGCTCGCCGCGCGCTGAGCCACGAGCTCGCTTCCCTCACCGTTCTCCTCCAGAATCACCAGGGTCCGCCCCTTACCCTCGCTTCCGGGCAGTCCCTGAACCGTCACCCGAAGCGTCTCGCCGCCGACCTGAACCTCTCCCGTCATCACCCGGGCAGGCGGCTTGACCGTGCTCAGGTAGCGCCGGAGAGGTTGGTTCGACTCACGGGCTTCTTGGGCGAGCCATTTCTCAGCCAAGGCGTTGCTCAAGACAACCCTCCCGTCGCTATCCACCACGACGAGCCCTTGAGGCAGGCGGGCCAGAAGATCCACCATGTCCTGCTGGCGGCGCCTCATCTGACGGATCCGCTCCGTGACCTCCGCCTCGAGCATGTCCCCCCGGCGCCGTTGAATCTCCGCCAGTCGCAGGTTGTCGCGGATCAGCCGCCGGAACTCCAGCGCCCGGGAAACAGCATTGTCGAACACGCTGAGATGGTCGAACGGCTTCGTCAGGTAGCTGAAGGCGCCAATGTTCAGCGCCTCGACGGCGTTGTCCAGGGTCGCCGAGCCCGTGACCACAACCACCTGGACGTGAGGATCGTTCTCTTTGGCCAGGCGGATGATATCCAGCCCGGTCGCCCCGGGCATGTAGATGTCTGTCAGGATGAGGTCGTAGGCGGCCCGCTTGAGCATCTCCAGGGCGGTACGGCCGTCCTCGGCGCGGTCGACCTGCAGCCCCATCCGATTCAGCCGACGCGACATCAGGTCGAGCATGTTCGCGTCATCATCGGCCACGAGCACACGCAACTCAGCCATCGTCATTCCCTGCTACTTTCCGAGGCCGCCAGCCCGATCTCCCCTGCTAGGCCCCTATCCTGCCAAGCCTGAGCGATGAGCGGAGCGGTGATCCCCGGCGCGATCAGAACCCAGGCCCAACCTTTCGTGTCAATCCGACGCCAGATCGGTTGGCGCAGGATCGCCATCTGCGATCAAGATCTTCTGCCCAGTCAACGACGAGTAACTCCTCAACGCCGCTGCCGTATCCCGACCGTCTCGCACCGAGACTGATAGCCTCAATCATTAGGGCGGTTTGATCGAGACGCCCCCGACGGCCCAATGGTTGTAGTCTGGGTTGATCGTCCACGAAGTCGGGACTGTTGCAGCACCCGGTTCGGTGCTTCCAGCACCGTTCGTGTTGCCATCGCCCGCGATGCTTCTGTTCCAGAGCTCCGTCTGGCTTGGGTCTGTGGTTACAGTGTTGTACTCGGCTGAGACAACTCCAAAGACGAGTTCACCCACCGCCGAGGCAACATCAACGGTAGCCGGCGTCGAGCTGTTGCCGGTCGCCGAAGCGAAGGTTCCAAGCGGTGTGGTCTGGTTCACCCCGGTAAACGTCACAACCCCGGCAATTGCTTCTCGGGCAAGAGCCGCGCTGAAGTTAATCACGACATTGCCGGTTCCCGTGGAAGGGGCAACGAGGCTCCAGATCTCTACCCTGGCGTCATTCTCATTGACGACATACCCCACACGCGTGAGGTTCTCCGTGCCCTTCCATGTTACTGTGCTAACGGTCTCGTAGCCGTCAGGGTTGATCGAGACGCCAACCAGCATGAGGCGGTTCGAGCCCGATGTGGTGTGAGATACCGTCATGCTGGTGGCCCCGGCCGCGACCTGGCCGCTTGTTACGGAGTCAACCGCGGGGGGCGCGGCAGCGCTGGTGGCGGTAGGTGTAGGCGTGCTGGTCGGCGTAGGCGTCGCGGTGGATGTCGGCGTCGGGGTCGGGGTGGCGGCGCAGTAGCCGGAGGACGATTCCTCGCTCCCCGTTGACGTTGAAGGCTCCGGATCGACCCACAAGCGGTCGAAGCTATCATCAACATAGATCGTCTCAGGTCCGGAGCCCCCTGGCTTCCAGAAGATGCCCACCAGGTTGTGGTTGACGAGCCCTGTCCCCGTGTCGATTCCGCTCTGGTTCACCTTGCGCACACCATCCACCCACAGCTCGGCCCGACCAGCCGTATCTGAGACGATGATCCTGATCTCAAGACGATGCCAGACGCCTGTGCTCAGTGGGGTGTCGCTGAAGTAGAACTCCCCACCCGGCGCGTTGTAGATATAGGGTATCCGGTCCGTCCAGATATTCAGCGAGGCCAGCTGGCTGCCCCATTGCCCGGAAGGAAGCCCCGTCGATCCCGTGTAGTACATGACGACCGAAATGTAATCCGAGGCGGTGTAGCCGCTCGGCAGGTAGACCCAGACAGCGGTATGCAGACCCTGCTGGGCAGAGAAGAGGTTCTGGACAGCGGCTTGCGTGCCATCGTCAACGTAGGCCTCGGCCGAATAGGTGCCTCTGTGGACCGGGGAGGAGGCAACGGTGATCGTGTCCCCCGTTCCCGCAGCCGTCCCATCCCAGGCGCTGAGATCGCCGCTCTCAAAGCCGTCGTAGAAGAGGAAGACGCTGTTCCCATTGGCAGGCGGGGCGCCGGCGGCAGAGTTGCCATAGTAGAGATAGTAGTCGTCGTCGAACCCAGAGGCAGCGATGCCAGCCTGGGTCTGGAACCAGATCGTGGTGCTGGCGCTGTTCCAGGACGAGCCAGGGTCGAGCATCCGATCCAGCTGCAGCCAGCTGGCACCGTTCCAGTACAGCACCCGGACGTCGTCTCCACTGGCCAGCGACTTCCCGGCGGTGACCAGCGCGGC
>CAYQUY010000110.1:7831-8159 GCA_964420755.1 uncultured Anaerolineaceae bacterium | reverse complement strand
GGACCGGGGGAGATCGTCATTGAGGTAGGCGGCGTTGGCTTCTCGGTGGCCGTGCCCGCCACAGTTCTGGAGGAGTCGCCGGAGGCTGGCCAGAGCATCTCTCTGTACACGCGCCTCATCGTCCGGGAGGATTCCCTCGCGCTGTACGGCTTCGGCAGCTCTGAGCAGCGCCAGCTCTTCGACATGCTGCTCCAGGTGAATGGCGTGGGGCCGAGGCTGGCCATGGCGGTCCTGTCGCACCTGTCGCCGGAGCTCTTGCGCTCGGCGGTCGGGACCGGCCAGATTGACATCCTGACCCGCGTGCCGGGAATCGGACGCAAGACCGCCG
>CAYQUY010000110.1:0-7821 GCA_964420755.1 uncultured Anaerolineaceae bacterium | reverse complement strand
CCGCCGAGAAGATCGTGTTCCACCTCAAGGACCGGATGGTGGCAGAACCGCGGGCCCCGCTGCCTCCTCCGAGTGCAGTGGACACAGAGGTCTTGCAGGTCCTGACCGCGCTGGGATACAGCCTGGTGGAAGCTCAGGCGAGCGTCCAGTCGATCCCTGCGGGCACGGCCCAGGACGTCGAGGAACGGGTGCGGGTGGCCTTGAAGTACTTCAGCCGGCCGTAGGGTTCGCGGTTCCCGGGTCGCATACCAGGGGTCGTGCCTTGTTCCAGAGAGATCCCTCGCTGGCTCCTCACTTCTGAGTAGGAGCGACGGCCCGCCTCCTGGCCCGGCACACGAGACGGGATGGGGCCGCCCAGGGAAGGACGGGGCCCCTAAAGGGCAATCGGGTGTTGGCCGCCCGGCACCTCAAGCGGCCGCTAGACAAAAGGGAGCCGTTCATGTACCATTTTCGACGACTTCGGAAGTCCCACGGACTTCCGAAGTCGTCGAGAAGTCGTCGAGCGCGACCCGCAACTGCGGAGGGGTGATGTCCGACCTGCTCAGGAGCCTATCATCGGACCTCAAGGCACGGATCGAAGCGTTCACGCCGGAGATCGAGCTCAAGAAGCTCGGGACCGTGTTGGAGGCGGGCGACGGCATCGCCCGCGTCTCTGGCCTGGCCGGGATTCGATCTCAGGAGCTGGTGCAGTTTGCCAATGGCGTGATGGGCATCGCCTTCGACCTCGAGACCGACGCCGTGGGTATGATCATCATGGGCGACTACGCCGGTATCGAGGAGGGGATGCAGGTGCGAGGGATCGGGCGAATCGCCTCCGTCCCTGTCGGGCAAGGGCTGGTCGGACGGGTGATGAACGCGCTGGGCGAGCCGGTCGATGGCAAGGGGCCGATCGTGCCCGAGGGGTATTGGCCGATCGAGACCATCGCTCCTGGGGTGGTCTCGCGGAAGGATGTGGATACCCCCGTGCAGACGGGCATCAAAGCCATCGACTCGATGATCCCCCTCGGGAGGGGGCAGCGGGAACTGATCATCGGTGACCGCCAGACGGGCAAGACAGCCCTAGCCATCGACACGATCATCAACCAGAAGGGCAAGGACCTGACCTGTATCTACGTGGCCATCGGCCAGAAACGGGCCGCCGTTGCCCGGACGGTAGGCACGCTGGAGCACTTTGGCGCGATGGAGCACACGATCGTGGTCATCGCCGCGGCAGATGAGTCGGCCACCCTTCAGTACATCGCCCCCTATGCCGGCTGCGCCATGGGTGAGCACATCGCCCGATCGGGCCGGGACGCGCTGATCGTGTACGACGACCTCTCCAAACATGCTTGGGCCTACCGCCAGGTCTCTCTGCTATTGCGGCGGCCACCAGGCCGGGAAGCCTACCCCGGCGACGTCTTCTATCTCCACAGCCGGCTCCTGGAGCGAGCCGTCCGGATGGCCGATCGCTATGTCCTGGTGGCCCGCTCGCGGGAAGGCCCAGTGGAGGAAGAGGACAGCCTCGACGGCAAGGTGTACGGGGGGCCCCTGGCGCGTCAAGAAGCCGAGGCAGCCCTGGCCGCTCGGCCCGATGCCTCGGGCCTGATGGTCGCCAAGGTACGGGGGTCAGGCGGCTCGCTGACTGCGTTGCCGATCATCGAGACGCTTCTGGGTGACCTCTCGGCATACATCCCAACCAACGTCATCTCCATCACCGATGGCCAGATCTACCTGGAAGGCAACCTGTTCTACGCCGGCATTCGCCCCGCCGTGAACGTCGGCCTCTCGGTCTCACGCGTCGGCGGGGATGCGCAGACGAAGGCGATGAAGCAGGTGGCTGGCAAGCTGCGCCTGGACATGGCCGCCTACCGGGAAGTGGCCGCCTTTGCCCAATTCGGCTCGGAGCTGGATAAGGCGACCCAGGCCCAACTGGCCCAGGGCAAGCGGCTCCAGGAGGTCCTCAAGCAGTCTCAGTACCAGCCGATGCCCCTCGAGGACCAGGTGATGGTGCTTTTCGCTGTGACCCAAGGCTACGCCGATCAGGTGCCGGTCGAGAGGATGCGGGAATGGGAGACCGCCTTGCTGCGGGTTCTGGGAACGACCCAGCCAGAGATCGGCAAAGACATCGCCGATCGCAAGATGATCACCCCGGAGAACGAGCAGGCTCTCCGCCAGGCCATTGACACCTTCAACCGGGGCTGGCTAGGGTAGAGGGGGAGGCGAGTCGATGCCGTCCGCCCGCGATATGAGGCTGAGGATCCAGAGCGTCAACAACATCGCCCAGGTCACGCGGGCGCTTCAGGCCGTCAGCGCCAGCAAGGTGCGGAAGGCGCAACAAGCCGTGTTGGCCACCCGCCCGTACGCAACAGAAGCCTGGGAAGTGCTTGAGCACCTCTCCCAGCAGTCCGGACGTGAGTTCCTCCACCCGCTGCTCACCGAGCGGCCTGAGGTGAAGCGGATTCTGGTCGTCCTGATCAGCGGCGACCGGGGACTGGCCGGCGCCTACTACGCCAACATTGTTCGTGCCACGCTCGAGCGTTTTCGCCGATGGCCTGTCCCGGTCAGCTACGTGGTGGTGGGGCGGAAGGGCCGGGAGATCATGGCCCGCAGGCAGGTGGACATCGTGGCGGAGTTCAGCAACCTGCCCCTGACCCCGTCCTTCGCCGACGTTTCGGCAATCGGGCAGGTGGCGGTGGAGGATTTCCGCGAAGGCCGCGCGGACCAGGTGTACCTGGCCTACACCCGCTTCGTCAACCTGTTGCGCCAGGAACCCACGATCCAGAAAGTCCTGCCGCTGGAGATGGAGGACGGGCAGCCCCAGGTCAGCGGCCCGGCCCGGCGGCGGGCCAGATCCGGATACGTCTATCTTTACGAGCCGGGCGAGGCGGAGCTCGTCAACCGGATCGTGCCCCGGTTCACTGCCCTCCAGCTCTATCAGGGGGTGCTCGAATCGCTGGCCAGCGAGCACGCTGCCCGGATGGTGGCGATGCGCAATGCCACGGAGAATGCGCATGAGCTGGTCGACGCCTTGCGGCTGCAGTACAACAAGGCTCGCCAGCAAGCGATCACCAATGACATGCTCGATATCGCCGGCGGGGCAGAGGCCCTGGCAAAGGCCTAGGCATGGGATGAGAAACCCGGCTTCCCGGGCGGAATTCGGATCCGTGGTGGCTGCGCCACAGATAGGGTTCCCTTCTCCGGGGAGGGCGGTTTTCGATCACGGCCGGGGGTTAACAATCGGGTTTGATGTGGGGAGATGAGAAGAATGGCAAGAGCAACCGGTCAGGTTGTGCAGGTCATGGGTAGTGTAGTGGATTGCGCCTTCCCTGAAGGGGAGATGCCAGAGGTCTTCCACGCGATCGAGGTGCCGCGCCAGGGAGGGGATCCGCTCATCCTGGAGGTGCAACGGGACCTTGGCGGCCAGGTGGTCCGGACGGTGGCCATGGACTCAACCGAGGGTCTGCAGCGCGGTGCCCCTGCGCTGGATACCGGGGGGCCGATCCGGGTTCCCGTGGGCGAGGTCACACTGGGCCGGGTGTTCAACGTCCTGGGGCGGCCCGTGGACGGCCGAGGCCCGGTGCAGTCTCAACGGTACGAGCAGATTCACCGCTCTGCCCCCAAGTTTGAGGACCAATCGAGGAAGGTGCAGGTCTTCGAGACCGGCCTGAAGGTGATTGACCTGGTTGCCCCCTTCACCAGGGGGGGCAAGACCGGCATCTTCGGCGGGGCGGGCGTCGGCAAGACGATCATCATTCAAGAGCTTATTCGCTCGATCGCCACCGTACATAAGGGCATCTCCGTTTTCGCCGGGATCGGTGAACGAACCCGCGAGGGCACCCAGATGTACCGGGAGATGATCGAGTCCGGCGTGCTCAAAGACACGGTGATGGTTTACGGCCAGATGAACGAGCCGGCGGGCGTCCGATTGCGCGTCGGGCTGACGGCACTGACGATGGCGGAGTACTTCCGTGATCAAGGGCGGGATGTCCTCCTGTTCATCGACAACATCTTCCGCTTCAGCATGTCGGGCTCGGAGGTCTCGGCCCTGCTGGGCCGCATGCCCTCCGCTGTCGGCTATCAACCCACGCTGGCGACGGAGATGGGTGAGCTCCAGGAACGCATCACCTCGACCCGAAGTGGCTCGATCACCTCGATGCAGGCGGTTTATGTTCCGGCGGATGACTATTCCGACCCCGCCCCGGTGGCGACTTTCACCCACCTGGATGCCACGATTGCCCTTGAGCGCTCGATCGTCGAGAAGGGGATCTACCCCGCCGTCGATCCGCTGGCTTCCACTTCGCGCATTCTGGACCCGCAGTTTGTGGGCGAGGAGCACTACCGGGTGGCGCGGCAGGTTCAGGAGATCCTGCAGCGCTACAAGGACCTGCAGGACATCATCGCCATTCTGGGGATTGACGAGTTGAGCGAAGACGACAAGGTCCTGGTCTCGCGGGCTCGCAAGATTGAACGCTTCTTCTCTCAGCCGATGTCTGTGGCCCGTCAGTTCACGGGCCTGGAGGGGCGGTACGTGCCGCGCGAGGACACGGTGCGCGGTTTCCGAGAGATCCTGGAAGGTCAGCACGACGTCTTGCCGGAGCAGGCGTTCCACATGGTGGGCACGATCGAGGATGCCGTGGAGAAGGCCGGACACCTGGCGGCGTGAGGGCTGCCTCCCGTATCGAGGATCCAATGCCGATCCGTTGTGAGGTTGTGACCCAGGACAAGAAGCTCTTCGAGGGTATGGTCGAGTCCGTGGTTGCCCCCGGGGAAGCCGGCGAGCTGGGCATCCTGCCGCATCATGCCCCGCTGCTAACCACACTGGGATACGGGGTGCTTCGGCTGCGGATGGAGGATCGGGAAGATGACTTCGTCATCGGCGGCGGGGTGATGGAGGTGCTTCCGGACAGGGTGATCGTCCTGGCGGACGTGGGGGAGAATGTGGCCGAGATCGACATCGCCCGCGCCGAAAGGGCCCGAGCGAAGGCGCAGGAGCTGCTCACGCACCGTGAAGTCCTGGGAGCGGAGGAGTACGCGGCGATCGAGGCCGCCTTGCGCCGTTCCAACTTGCGGCTGGGTGCGGCCCGGCGCTTTGGCAGGGCCCGTAGGCCGGGCCGGGGGTACGGGTCGGGGGAGGAAGGGTGAGCAGATGGCCCTCTTCGGGAGAGACCTGGGTATCTCGCTCGGCTCGTCCACAACCGTGATCTGTGAGAGAGGCGAGGTCGTCCTGCACGAGCCCACGGTCGTGGCGATCGTGATCGACGAGATGAAAATCGTCGAGGTCGGCCAGGCGGCGCGGGACATGTATGGCCGGGTCCCGGAGACCATCGAGGTGATGCGGCCGGTGCGGGACGGCGTCATCGCCGAGTTCGCCGTCACCCAGCGCATGTTGGGGTACTTCGTGGAGAAGGTCTGCGGCTCGACCCGGCTCTTCAAGCCGCGGGTGATGATCACGGTGCCGTACGGGGTGACAAGCGTCGAAAGCCGGGCAGTGCACGAGGCGGCCCTGCAGGCCGGCAGCCGGGAGGTCTTTCTGATTCAGGAGCCCCTGGCAGCGGCCATCGGCGTCGGGTTGCCCATTGCGACCCCTTCGGGCAACATGGTCGTGGTCATGGGGGGAGGGGTGAGCGCGGCCGCGGTCATTGCCATGAGCGGCATCGTCACCGCGGAAGCTGTCCGCGTTGGCGGGGCGAGGCTGGATGAGGCCATTGTCGCCTACGTGCGCAAGAAGCACGGCCTGGTCATCGGCTCACGCACGGCGGAGGAGGTCAAGATCCGCATCGGCGCGGCCATCGTAGGCGACGAGGTCAAGACGATGGAGATCCAGGGCCAGGATCAGGTGACTGGCTTGCCCCGGACGATCGCGCTGACAACTGCAGACGTCGCCGAGGCGCTGCAGGAGACGCTGCACCTGATGCTGGCCGCGGTCCGCAAGGTCCTTGAGCGTACCCCGCCGGAGCTGGCCTCCGACATCATTGACCGGGGGATGGTGGTCTGTGGAGGCACCGCCCTGCTGCGGGGGATCGACAAATGGCTGACCCGCGAGACAGGCGTGCCGGCCTATCTGGCTGAGGAGCCGGTTGTGTGCGTGGCCAGGGGGGCCTCACGCGGCCTGGGGATGCTCGACCGCCTGCGGCGGAGCCTGCCGCCGACGTAGGCCGCCGCCCGGAAACCTGCAGAAGGCAAGGGGGCCGTCCCGTCGCGTAGCCGGGGCGGCCCCTACTCTTCCGGGACGCGCAGCCTGATGTCGGATGCTCCGGCCGAAGCCATCGACCTCCTAAGAGAGGGTCAGAGCCTAACGGGGCAATGGCTCGATGCAGGCGAAGCCCATCCGCCTTCCTGGCGCGCCTGCCAGGCCTTGCCGCGGGCATCCGGCCCCGTGCCCGCGAAGTGCTTCAAGATGGGGACGAGCGGTTGCCGTGGAAGTCAGCGCAGACTGTGGGTCATCCGCTGCAGGTGGACCAGCGGGTCGATGTACTGGACCTGAACCCCGCCGGGGACGATGACGGCAGTCGGGGCATAGCACAGGATGGCCTGGATACCTGCCTCGACCAGCATGCTGGCCGCGGGTTGGGCCTCCCCGGCGGGGACGGCCAGCACGGCGATCCGGATGCCGCGGGAGCGGATGTCCTCAACCATCCTGTGGGCATCCTGGATCACCAGCTCATCGATCTGGTCGCCAATCTTGGCAGGATCGTTGTCGTACACGGCGGTGATGCGAAAGCCGCGGGCGACCAACCCGCCGTGGCGGGCGATTGCCCGCCCGAGGTCACCAGCCCCCACCAGGGCGACGTCCCATACGCGGTCGACCTTGAGGATGCGTCGCAGCTGCTCTTCCAGGAAGGCGACGTTGTATCCGGTGCCCTGCTTGCCGAACTCGCCGAAATGGGAGAGATCCTTGCGGATCTGTGCCGGGGAGAGGCACACCCGGGCACCCAACTCCTGAGAAGAGGCCACCTGGATGCCCTCCGCGGCCATTTGACTGAGGGCCCGCAAGTAGAGTGGGAGGCGGCAGATGATGATGTCTGGAATGGGTGCGGGCTGCATCGTCTCCTCCGCCGGAAGGTCGGGTCGAGCGACGCCCTATTATAAGGCAGGCGCGGGAAGCAGGTGGCTTCGGCCCGGCCGCCTGCCCGCCTGGGTGGGGGGTATAATCCTCGAGACCGGCCGGGCAGACCGGCTGGTCTCTGGACCGGATCATGTTCTTGGATGAAGCGCGAATCTTCGTGGCCTCCGGCCGCGGCGGCGATGGGGCGGTACACTTTCGCCGCGAGAAGTACGTTCCCCGGGGCGGCCCGGACGGCGGCGACGGCGGCAAGGGCGGCGACGTCGTCCTGGAGGTGGTCGCGACACTCAACACGCTGGCCCCTTTCCGCCGGCAGACGCGCTTCCGTGCGGAAAACGGTCACCGCGGGGGGAGCAGCGACAAGACGGGGCGCGACGGCGAGCCGGTCGTCATCGGCGTGGCGCCGGGAACGGCCGTGCGCAATGAGAGCGACCGTGCGCTCCTGGCTGATCTGGTGAAGCCTAACCAGCGGTTTGTTGTCTGCCGAGGCGGGCGCGGCGGCCGGGGCAACGCCCGCTTCGCGACTTCCCGCAATCAGGCGCCGCGGATGGCCGAGCGGGGAGAGCCGGGCGAGGAGCGGTGGCTCCGTCTCGAACTCCGCCTGATCGCCGACGTCGGCATTGTGGGCATGCCCAACGCGGGGAAGTCGACGCTCCTGGCGGCCGTGACCAACGCCCGTCCTAAGATCGCTGATTACCCGTTCACCACGCTCGAACCCAACCTGGGAGTGGCCGAGCTCGAGGACGGCGTCACTCTGGTGCTGGCCGATCTCCCTGGGC
>CAYQUY010000109.1:0-8187 GCA_964420755.1 uncultured Anaerolineaceae bacterium | reverse complement strand
GGCTGGAAGGCCGAAGACTCGTTTGACGACCCAAACGTGAACTCGTCGAGGTTGGTCTTGCCGACGATGAGGGCGCCGGCCGCCTCGAGCCGAGCTGCGGGGGTGGCGGTGTACGGGGCAATGAAGCTCTCCAGGATTCGCGAGGCAGCCGTCGATGGGGTGCCGCGGACGCAGAAGATGTCTTTGATGGCAACCGGGATGCCAGCCAGCGGCCCCGGGTCCTCGCCGGCTGCCAGGGATCGGTCGACGGCCTCAGCGTGCGATCGGGCGCGCTCGGTGGTCAGGGTGATGTAGGCGTGGATGCACTCACGGTCGGCGGGGTCGGCCTGGTAGGGGGCCGAGGTGGGCCGGCGCCCTTCGACGGCCTCGATCCGGGCCAGGGTCGACTCGAGGATATCAACGGCTGAGAGCTCGCCCTGCCGCAGCCTCGGCCCGAGCACATGTGCCGGAAGATCACACAGAGCCTGGCTCATTCAAGCTCCGTACCCGGGATGTCGGGGACGACAATGTACCGGCCATCGCTCTCGGGCGCCTGGTCGAGGATCGCTTGCGCGTCCGGGCAGACCGCGGGCGCGTCGGCGCGGAGCGGTGGGCTGGTGGCGGAGGTGTACGGGACACCGTGCGACGTGATCGGGACATCGTCGCCGGCCTGGATGGCTTCCAACTCGCGGACGGCTCTGAGCTGCCCGTTGAGCTGGTCTCGCAGGTACTCGCCCTCCTCGGGCTCCAGCTCGAGAGCCGCCAGGTCAACCAGGTGAGCGAAGATCCCGGGCGTGATGGCCTCATCCCCGGGTGGGACAGCCCCACCCGAAGCGGCGGATTGGTCCGAAACGTGCACGGCTACCTCCTGCAGGCGCGGCCATTGTACTTGCTGGCCGAACCGAGGTCAAAGCCCGCATGCTATAATCCCGCCGTCCTGCCCGAAGCCCGACGAACAGGGAGGTTCTCATGGCCGCTTCCGACGCCTCGCAGACTGGCCCCAGCCTGTTGCTTTCCTCCGAGCAAGAGATGATCCGACAGACGGCGCACGATTTCGCCCAGAATGAGATCGCTCCCATCGCCGCTCAATTCGACGAAACCGGCGAGTTCCCGTCGGAGACCATCCGCAAGATGGGCGAGCTGGGTCTGATGGGCATCGAGGTCCCGGAGGAATACGGCGGAGCCGGCATGGACACGCTGGCCTATGTCCTGGCGCTGGAGGAGATCTCCAAAGCGGACGCCGCCCACGGCGCGATCATGTCGGTGAACAACTCGCTCTTCTGCTATGGGATAAACCGCTTCGGCACGGAGGCCCAGAAGCAGAAGTACATGAGGGCGGTCGCCTCGGGCAAGTCCATCGGCGCCTACTCCCTTACCGAACCGATGTCGGGCTCCGACGCCGGGACGATGCGGTCCCGGGCCGTGCGCGACGGCGACTTCTACGTCCTGAACGGGCGAAAGTCCTGGGTGACCAGCGGTCCGGTGGCCGACTACATCGTGGTCTTCATCATGACCGACCCCAGGAAGCGCCACCAAGGCATCAGCGCCTTCATCATCGAGACTCGCCAGCCAGGCTTCGCCGTGGGCAAGAAGGAGCCCAAGCTCGGGATCCGCGCCTCGGCGACGAGCGAGATCGTCTTCGAGGGCCACCGCTGTCCGGCCGCGAACCGTCTGGGCCAGGAGGGCGAGGGCTTCAAGATCGCCATGACGGTCCTTGATGCTGGGCGCATCGGGATCGCTTCCCAGGCGCTGGGCATCGCCGAGGCCGCTTATGAGGCCGCCGTCCTGTATGCCAAGGAGCGGGAGGCCTTCGGGCAGAAGATCGGCCAGTTCCAGGGAATCAGCTTCAAGCTGGCCGACATGAAGACGCGCATCGAGGCCAGCCGCTTGCTGATCTACCAGGCGGCCCTGGCCAAGGAACGAGCCAAGAACACGGGGCAGCGCTTCACCCTCGAGGCCGCCATGGCCAAGCTCTTCTCGGCCGAGACAGCCATGTTCTGCGCCCACGCCGCGGTGCAGATTCACGGGGGGATGGGCTATTCCAAGGAGCTGCCGATCGAGCGCTACTTCCGCGACGCCAAGATCACCGAGATCTACGAAGGCACGAGCGAGATCCAGCGCATGGTGATTGCTCGGTTGGAGACAGGGCTGAGGTAAGTGAAGGGGGCAGAGCCCAGGACGGCGCCGCCGCCATCGGATCCGAATGGGGACATGCGCCGGGGCAATGCCCTGGAGGAGGTTGCCCGTGACCGGTACGGATCTGCCTTCCACAAGTGTGCCTGCGCCGCGTGACTCGTCCCGCTTCCTCTCAGGCCTCCGCGCGCGGGCCAGCAAGGTCATCCGTCAATCTCGGACGGGCTTCCGTTGGGGCATCCTGGCCGAGATTGTGCTGATCCTGCTGTGGGCAGCATGGGTTGGCTGGCCATTGCTCGACTTCGACCCCTTCGCCTGGACGCTGGGGAGGGAGTTCGGTTACCAGTTCCAATCCCACCACCTGTGGGACCACTTCCGGAGCTGCGGCCTGTGTGCTCTCTGGAATGGAACCATCAACGGCGGCTATCCTGCGCTGGCGGAATCCTTTGGCGCCCCGCTCCATCCCTTGGTCATGATCACTACCGTGCTGTGGGGAACCGTTGTAGGGGGAAAGGTCACCGTCGTCGTTTCCCTGGCCCTTGCCGGGCTTGCCCAGTGGTGGATCGCACGGACACTGGGGCTGGGGATGGTGGCCCGCCTCTGGACCTCATTCGTCGCCGTTGCCGGTGGCCATCTGGCCGGACGACTGGACCATCCCGCGATCATAGTGGTTCTCTCCACGGCCATGGCAAGCCTGACTGTGGCAGCTGCCCTCGACCTGGGCCTTACCGGCCGACGGCGGGCCACGGTTCTCTTGGCGGTCATGCTCGCCCTCACGCTCGTCTCCGGACAGGGCTACATTCAGGTCGCACTCCTGGGGTGGCTCCCTCTACTATTGATCTTCGTGCTCGACAAGCGGCTCAAGCCCCGCCCAAACATGCTCGAGTTCATTCTCGCCGGTGGGGTCGGGCTCCTGCTTGCCGGGGTCCTGCTGGTGCCGCTCACGCACTTCCTGCCCAATACCGTGAAGGCCTCAGATCCGCTTTTCGGCTCCGCACAGCCGCTGGAGTATGTTCCGTTGAACCTAGTCATCCGGGACGGCGACTTCCTGAGGAGCACCGTGCTGGGAAAGATGCCCTTTCCGTACCTCTACAATAGCTACATCGGCTGGGCGCCGGTCCTTCTGGCCATGGCCAGCCTACTCTTCGCCCGCAGGGCCGACAGGAGAGCTCTCGCCTTTCTCGGTGGGGGAATGGCCGTCAGCTTTCTGCTGGCAAGCGCAGTGCCATTCCGTTGGCTGGTCCACACGATCCCCCAACTGGCAAACGTGCGGCACACTCCCCTGATGGCCGGCCTGGCGGTGCCAGCCGTCCTCGGGCTGGCAGGGTACGGGCTGGACGGGCTGCTGAAGCTCGCCTGGCCGCGGGTCATTCTCCGGTCACCCAACGCCCAGGAAGCCCACGCTTTGAGCTTCAGCACGGCCTGGATCCTGGTCATCCCGCTGGTCTTGGGTCTCCGGGCCGTCTTCCAGTATGCCCGAAGTTGGATGGCCACCCTGGACAGCCAGAGTGTGTACGAGAGCACCTCGCAGTGGCAGACCGCCTCGCTGGAGTGGGTCTCTCCACCCTACGGTGAGCTGTTCTGGGTTGAGCCTGCGACGAGCCTGGGCATCAAACTCACCAATATCGTCGCGCCCTGGAACTGGGAAAACCGTGCGTTCCCTTTACCGAGGCTGGAAGCGACCCGCGGCGAACCCCCGGCAGGGGGCGAACTCATCGCCACCACGGAAGGGGTGTCAACCTTCCTTCACCCGGACCAGCATTACGCGTACGTCGACCTTGGCGACCAAGTTGTCGCCTGTGAGGCCACGGGGGGCGGCGGCGATCTATCGGTCCGTTGCACGACCGATCGCCCGGGGGAGCTGACGGTGCAAGAGAATGCTTGGACGGGCTGGCGGGCCTGGCAGGATGATCAACCCGTCGAGTTGCTGCCTGGGCCGTGGCTCCGCACCGAGGCGCCGGCTGGCGTGCATGTCTACCGCTTCCGCTACCTCCCCTGGGACGTGCCCGTAGGATTAGCTTTGAGCCTGCTGGGAGTAGCGCTAGCGGTCTTCCTATGGGTGAAGGCCAGAACCCAGCGCGGGACGCAGGACACGGCAGAATGATGGGCAGGATTCGCGGCGGCGAGATCCAGCGCATGGTGATTGCTCGACAGGAGCTAGGCCTGCGCTGAGGAGAACTCTGACAGAGTCGGGAGACGCATTCGCGAAGGAGATGAAGGGTTCTCGCGACTAGTGCGGGCGAATCCCGCACTAGTGCTGAAAGCCCCTATCACTCCCCTGAGGGATTCTTCGACAGCCTCGTCTCCCCCAGATGCTGGAGGCGCCCGATGAGCTTGCGCTTGAGGGTTGTTCGGGCGCCTGTTCCGCTTCTGGCACTGTCAAACCCTTCACTGGGCCGCGCGAAGCGGGCGGGCCAGAAGGCTGCAGGACGCTCGTGGGATTGTGGGGTCCGCTCGATTCCGGTACACTCGGCACGATCGGAACCTTTCCTTCGTACGCTTTGCGTGAGCAGACCATTGGGAGGTCAGCTGGTCACCGACAGAACGTCATTACTTGTATGGACTTCATTTCTACGCAGAGACGCAAGCTGCGGCCGGGTGCGAGTGCCCTCGAGGCTGCACGTATCCGCTAGGCAGTCTCAAAGGGAGAGTGACACCAGCCGGGATCCTGTGCGAGGTCCGTCGAGGTATGACGGCCGAGGGAATGCGGATGTCTCAGACCGATAATCACGGAAGATCAGGCACCAGAGGTGCAACTCGGGGACCTGCGGCGACGTCGGGTAGCGAGAGCGTGCAGAGGCACAAGCGCAAGCAAGGGCCAGGCGGGCATACCTTTGAGCGAGCCAATGGACAAATCGGGCCCCCTGCGTCCTGACGAGGGTCAAGCATGAAGAGAGGGCCCGGGCCACCGAAGACGAGATGGATTGGGTCGATCCTCCTCGCATCCGTCGTGGCAGTCGCCACGCGCCTGTTCTTTTTCAGCCGATCGCGGAGCCGGAAGCAGGAAGCCCCGGGGAGGCCCGAGTACGTCCCCCAAGGGACTCCTGAACCCTCTCATCCGGCGGGGCTTGAACCGGACTATGATCTCCTGGCTGAGGAAACGCGAGTTGCCAGGCAGCGCCTGCAGGAACTTGAAGACCTCATGCGCGGGCAACCGGGAGCCGAAGAGGCTCGCCGCGCTCGGGCTGGCAGGATCTTCCGAACCAGGCTCGTCCTGGGAGTCGTGCTCACCCTGGCTGCAATCCCACCCGCCCTGGTCATACTGGATCGATGGTTCGACAATCAGGGAGTCCGCCAATCGCTCCGATCTACGTGGTGTCGGAGCAGCTTCCTCTGCAGAACAGCCCTCCCGCCCTACTTTGCGCTCATCTTCTCCTGCTTCCTGGGTCTGATCATCTTCGTTATACTCGCCACCCGAGACCATCTCGAGGACTTGCGCTCCAAGACGGTCCTCCCTCCAGTGACGAGTACGTCCCCATCTCCGCAAAGCAAGGACACGGCCCGCCAGTTGGGCGTCGGCCTTCAGATCACCGCTGCAATAGGCTATCTTCTGCTTGCGATCACGGGAATCGTCCTCGGCCATGTCCCCGGCTGGGATTTCCTGCTGGTGAGCCTAGGCTACATCGCCGGGCGCCTTCTCGAAGAGATTCCTGTGAAAGCCACCTGGGAAGCCATCCGCCGTAGCCTGCGCCCTGTGCTGAGCGTGGTCCTGGCCCAACTGGCGTTGGTCCTATTGCTGGGGAACCTCTCGTCCGGGAAGCGCCTTCGAGTGGGCCTTTGCGATTCTTTTTGTCCTCGCCCTCATCAGCTTATACCGCAACCGGGAGCATATCAGTCCGATCTTCTGGGTGGTCTCACTGGCTGTCGTCGTCTACTTGATCGGGATCGGCTCCTGGCGATACGCTGTCATCGGTGACGAATATAGCTTCTACTCCGTGGCGCGCTCTATCGTAGAGGACCAGAGCATCTTTCAGGTAGGCAACAACCTCTTCAACGGCCAAGCTGTCTATGGAGCCCATCCCTACTTCTCCTCGCTGCTCCAGGCCATCTCAATGTTGCTCCTAGGAACTGCGAACTTCGGATGGAGGTTCAGCAGCCTGTATCTGTGCGCACTCTCTGCAGGGTTCTTCTACTTCTTCTTCAAGACCTTCCTCTCCCAGCGAGTGGCCTTCGTCGCCGCTGCCCTCCTGGCTGTCTCTCATTACCTGATCAACTTCAGCAAGATCGGCTACAACAACCTCCAGGCCCTGTTTATGATGTCCGTAGCACTATGGATGGCCGGCCGCGCGCTGAGCAGTCAACGGCCGGTAGCGTTCAACCTACTCGGTATGGCCATGGGGGCCTGCCTATACGTTTACCCGGCTGCCCTGTACGCCTTGCCTCTACCCGTCCTCCTGATGCTGTTTTACATGCCCCCCACATCCCGCGCTGCCTTGCGTCGGTGGTCGATGATGATCGCCAGTTTCTCTCTGACTATGCTCCCCCTCCTCTTCCAACCTGGCTACTGGCAGGCCAAGATCGCCGGCACGATATTCTATAACCCCGATATCATCGGATCGACCGCAGAGTCCCTGTTTCACGTCGGCTCGAACCTGCTCTACACCTTGTTCTCCTTCGTCTACATCCCAGAGGAGAGCCACTTTGTCGTGTCCTCTTACGTCGACCCACTGACGGCCATCTTCCTACCCATCGGACTCGCTCTCATCCTGCGCTGGCTTCGCAAGGAACGGTTCGCAGCGTTCGCAGCCGTCGCATTCATCATCGAGGCCTTGCTCATCGGCGTCTCCCATGACCGGCCTTACCCGACTGCCACCAGGATGTTCATGCTGCTCCCATGGATGGCGCTTTTCGGAGCGCTTGGCCTTTGCTGGGTCGTGGACCGGGCAAGGCTCGTGATGTAAGGCCGGAGGTCGGCCACAGCCCTCATCACCGCCATCCTCGTGGCAACTCTTGGTGCCAACCTCGTCCACGCATTCTGCCTGTTCCCCAAGCGCACCGAGGGCATTCCCAGTCTGGAAGCTCTGTTCCTGCGTGTGCTCCAATACGATCACCGGGATGATCCCCGGACGACGAAGATCTATCTCTTTATCACGGAACCGGACTGGGGCATCGATGGCCTCCGGACCCAGCAGGAGGTCTATGGGGTGCCGGATTCTCAGGCCCAGCTGCTACGAGTGGACATCGATCATCCCGCTCTGCCCGAATGGGCAGAGGAGAGGATTCGAGAGGAGAACGTCATCGTCATCATCCAGCCGTGGATGGAAGAAGGATTGATGAGTTGGGCGGAGACCCATCTGCAGCTTGCGGGAAAGCAACCTTGCGAAGTGAGGGATACTCCCTCCTCCGCGCCACGTTTCACGATGTGGCTTTCTCCACAGATGGAGGGACTCTGTAATCGAGCCTCCTCGGGTTGACGGATCTTCCGATGCCAATGGATCCCCGCAGGCTGCGTATCCCGGCGACGGGAACGAAGCCGTGCGAGGGTGGAGTATCCTCGATCCGGGCGGGGAGCTAGTCCCGTGCCGGAATGGGAGATACAGTATCACCGCTGAGGATCACTGGTCTGACCTCGGAGCTGAGGAGCCATCTGATTTGAAGGGGCCGCGGGGCGGGACGCGGGGGCTGGCATTCCTCCTGCATCGCCGAGCACATCGTATGATCATCGATCGCAGCCTATGCTACCGCGTTGAAACTGACTCGCCTAAGGGACAACGAAGCCAATGGAGTGGTTGATCGCCGGGTTCTCCGTCTCGGCCGCAGCTGGCACCTTTCTGTTCTTTCTTCGGCGCAGCGCCCGGCGCAAGGGCCGTCGTATGGTCTCTCCTGGGCCTCAAGACGGCTCCACGCTGCAAGGCGCTAGACAACCCGAGCCTCCCCGCAGCGTCAGTCTCACGGTCTCTACCACTGACACGGGAAAGGTCTATGTCTCAACCGTCGGTCCCGGCCAGGCACCTTCGAGCCAAGCTGTCCGCCTGACACTCCAGATGCCACCTGGCACCCGACTGCAACTCACGTTCGAAGCACTTCCCTGGGATGTCCACGTCCTCGAGACGCGGACAAGCCCTCAAGAAGCTC
>CAYQUY010000108.1:0-8250 GCA_964420755.1 uncultured Anaerolineaceae bacterium | reverse complement strand
AATGGCGCGGGTGGCCAGACCGGGAGGGCGAGTGGGCTTGTCAAACTGGGGGCCCGGCTATTTCACGCCTGTTGCGGAGATGCAGCGTCCCTTGTTCCGTGAATTCGGTCTGCGCCCGATCCTGGCCAATCCCATCACATTCAGACCGGACGAGCTACGGGCATTGCTGGAGGCAGCCGGCCTGACTCAGGTTCAGCTGGAGACCGAGGAAGTTGACAAGTGTTTCAAGGACCCACAGGCCGTGTGGGATTACAATACGTCGATGGGACCATTCCCGATAATGGTCCGCTCCCATCTGCCGGAAGCCGAGAGGCAGCGACTTCACGAGCGATTCCTCAAGATGATCCAATCCATCGCGTCGCAGGAGGGCATCCACTGCACATTCCACGTACTGTACGCTCTAGCCCGTCAATGATCTCAACGAAAGGAAGGGTCTCGACATGGAATTCCGGCTGAGCGCCGAGCAGGAGCTGTTCAAGCGCACCGTGCGCGAGTACTGTGAGAAGAACATCGAGCCAATCGCCCGCGAGATCGATGAGAAGGAGGAAGGCATCCCCGATTCGATCATCGAGGGCCTGGCGGAGCTGGGCGTGCTGGGCGTCACCATTCCCGCCGCCTATGGCGGGACCGCGCCGGAAGGCGAGGAAATGACGTACGCCAACATCGCCGTGCAGGAGATCGCCCGGGCTGAACTGAGCATGTCGCTGCCAGTGTATGTGCTGCTGCAGCTGGGTTGGGCGACGCTGGTGGTCAAGCATGGCACCGAGGAACTCAAGAAGGAGCTGCTGCCGAGAGTTGCCTCAGGCAAGTCGTTCGTGGGGATCTGCACTACGGAGCCGGCGGGCGGCTCAGACGTCGCCAATATCAAGACCGTTGCCGAGCTGAGGGACGGCAAGCTGGTCATCAACGGTGAGAAGGTCTACATCAGCGGCGTGCGTGAGACGACGGAGCAGAGGGACGGCGGACATCTGACACTGTTCCGCACCGATCCCAAGGCCGCCCACAAGGGGATGACCTTCGCCTACGTGCCAGCACGCGCCAAGGGCATCACCCCGACCCTGTTCGACGACATCGGGCGCGGTGGGCTTTCCACCGGCGGCTTTCGCTACAAGGACGTCGAAATCCCCATGCACTACGTCCTGGGGGAATTGAACCGCGGCTTCTACTACAACATGGAGGGTTTCGACGTTGCGCGCACGCTTGTCACCGCAGCCTGCGTCGGCGCCGCCGAAAAGGCGCTCGAGATTGGGCGGGAGCACGTCAGGCAGCGAGTGCTCTTCGGCAAGCCGCTGGCCAAGTTCGAGGGCATCTCCTTCGAGATCGCCGAGGACTGGTCGAGGGTCTTCCAGCTCAAGCTCTTGCTGCAGTACACCGCTTGGCTGATCGATACCTTCTACCGCGAGCCGGGCAGTTGCACTCACCGCAACATCAGCGAGGTGGTTTCCATGTGCAAGATGGAAGCCCCTCTGCTGGCCGTCGACGTCATCAAGCACGCCATGATGTACATGGGGGCTCAAGGCTACACGAAGGACGTGCCGCTGGGCATGGCGCTGCGCGGCGTGATGTCCTACGTCGTAGGCGCCGAGGGCGGAACGAACATCCAGAAGCTGATCATCGCCCGCGAGTATATCGGCGATGTGGCCGTGCCCTACAGGGACTGAAGCGAACCGTAACGGTCCATCCAGGCGCGTAGATCGATCGCGTATCGTCGCCCAGGTGGCGCCTGAGGCGTTCGGCCGCCGCCATCCAAACCGCCCCGGGATGATCGGGGCGCGGCATCGTTCGGAGCGGGGCTGTGGACAAAGTTGAGGTCGTTGTCGTTGGAGGCGGTCTCGCCGGATTGGCCACCGCGTTGGTGCTGGCCGAAGCCGGCGTGGAAGTGCTGGTCGTCGAGCGCGGCGACTATCCTGGCAGCAAGAACGTCACCGGCGGACGCCTCTACCTTGAACCCGTCCGGGCCTTCCTGCCTCCCGATCTGTGGGACGAGGCGCCTTTCGAACGCCAGGTCGTCCGGGAACGGTTGACGGTCGTAGCACCCGAATCCTCCATCAGCGTGGAGCTGACGGGCGAACGATTCCGGCGGGAGCGGCACAGCTACACGCTCCTACGCGCCTCGTTCGACCGCTGGCTGGCCGAGCAGGCCTCTGCACGCGGAGCCCTGATCGTTCCTGGCTACAAGGTGGATCGATTGCTGACAGAGGGCACACGTGTGGTCGGTGTCCGCTCCGGCGAAGCGGATGTTCAGGCCGAGGTCGTGGTTTCGGCGGAGGGTGCCTTGGGGTTCCTTGCCCGAGAGGCTGGGTTGGGCGCACGCCTGGAGCCCAGGGACTACGCTCTCGGACTGAAGGAGATCATCGAGCTTCCCGCGGAGAGAATCGAGGAGCGCTTTGGTCTGGAGAAGGGACAGGGCGCGGCCCAGCTGTTCTTCGGCTCGCTGACCGAAGGCATGACGGGTGGGGGATTCCTGTACACCAATAAGGACAGCCTATCCCTGGGTCTGGTTGTCGGCATCCGGGACCTGATGCGCCAGGCCGATCGGGACAATGCCATCGAGCCTCACGACATGCTGGAGGCCTTCAAGGGGCGGGCCGAAGTCCGCGCCCTGATTCAGGGTGGGCGCTCGGTTGAGTACTCGGCACATGCCATTGTCGAGGGAGGGCTTCGGGCGGTAGGGAAACTCCACCGGGATGGGATGCTGGTCGTAGGCGACGCCGCCGGCTTCTCGCAGAACCTGGGCATCACGGTGCGCGGCATGGACTTCGCTCTCGCCTCGGGCGCGATGGCGGCGCGTACGATCCTCCACGCCCGCAAGGTGGGCGACTTCTCCGCCAGAACGCTCGAGCACTACGACAAAACGCTCCGTGAGTCCTTTGTGTTCCGCGACCTAGAGACCTTCAAGCGCCTCCCCCAGTTCCTGGAGAATCCCCGCCTCTTCGGGGTCTATCCCCGGATGGCGACCAGTCTGCTCGAGCAGGTCTTCTGGATTGGTGAGCATCCGAAAGAGAGGTTTTCGAGAGCGGCTCTGCGCACCATGAGGAGGCATCTGTCGGGCAAGGACGTCGTCCAGGACCTGTTGGCGGCGCTCCGAGCGCTGTGAAGGGCATGTCGATGAACCTCGAGGCTAAGCTTGGCCTGGATGTATTCAAGATTGACGACCAGACGCACATCGTGATCGATCACGAGGTGTGCCAGAGCAAGTGCCGGCTTCGGCCTTGCCTGGTCGTCTGTCCCGCGCATCTGTACACGTTGGACCCGGAGGGAAGGATACAGGCGGATTTCGAGGGCTGTCTGGAGTGCGGGACCTGCCTCATCGCCTGCCAGGAGGGGGGCCTGACATGGCGCTACCCGAGAGCCGGGCACGGCGTCCAGTATCGCTTCGGGTAGAAGGGAGTGACGATGCATATCGCCGTCTGCATGAAGCAAGTGGTTGATCTTGAGCATATCCGCATCCGCCCGGACACTCGCGAGCCTGTGCTGGATGGGCTTCCAGTGAAGTTCGGGGACTTCGATAAGAACGCACTGGAGGCGGCTGTGCGGATCAAGGAGGCCGATCAGACTTCGAAGGTGACGGTGGTCGCCGGAGGTTCGGGCAAGTTGAGGGATACGGTCAAAGAGGCACTGGCAATGGGTGCGGATGAGGCCGTTCTGCTGATCGACCCCGCGTTTGAGGGAGCCGACAGCGGCGGTTCGGCGCGGTTGCTGGCAGCGGCGATCGAGAAGCTGGGCGACGTGGATCTGGTGCTGCTGGGCGAAGGCTCTGCCGACGAGTACAGTGGAGAGATGCCGGCTCGTCTGGCAGAGTTGCTCGGCATGCCGCAGGTCACCTACGTCAGGGAGTTGGAGATTATCCAAGGTGGAGGTATCCGAGCGACGCAGGACCTCGAGGATGAGCTTGAAGTCATCGAGGCAGACCTGCCTGCCGTCGTCGGGGTCACGAGCGAGCTGAATGAGCCACGCCTGCCACCCCTGACAGCCATCTTGAAGGCCGCTAAGAAGCCTGTTCAGCAGTGGACAGCCGGGGATCTGGGGGTGACGGCGGACGTGGTTGGCGCCGCCGCGGCCAAGGCGGTGACACTCAGCAACCGGGCGCCGGAGCAGACGCGCAAGGGGCTTGTCTACGAGGATCCGGCGCAGGGCATCGTCGAGGTAGTCAAAGCCCTGCGTCGTGAGGGGGTCCTGCAGTCATGAGCGGCGTGCTTGTCTTCTCGGAGCGTGAAGCCGTCAGGCTGGAGCTTCTGAGCGGGGGCCGGGAGATCGCCAGTTCGCGCCGGCCATCTCTCGCTGTGGCCCTCTTGGGACCAGGCGACGAAGCTGAGTCGTGCTTCGCCCACGGGGCCGAGGTCGCGTACGTCGCTGACGATCCCATCCTGGAGGGCCAGCAGACGGACGTCTGTGCTCAGGCCCTGGCCCAGATTGTCCGGCAGGCGGAGGTGGACCTGGTGCTGATCGGCTCGACACGCCGAGGCCGGACTCTCGCGCCCCGCCTGGCGCAGAGGCTGGGGGCGGGCTCGGTAACTGGAGCCCTCGGCCTGGCGATCCGCGAAGGCCAGGTGGTAGCGCAGCGCTACTCGCTGGGAGGCAACACGGTCAGAGAAGTGGCCATCACCAGTCCGACGGCGGTCGTAGCGGTTGAGGCCGGGACCTTTGAGGCAGCTCGTGTTGACGCCAAGGTTGACGGTGCTGTTGTCAGAGTCCCGATCGCCCTCACGCCTTCGCGGGCCCGAGTGATCCAGCATCGCAAGAAGCAGGTCGGGGCGGCCAACATCGAGGAGGCTGAACGGGTCGTTTGTGTCGGACGCGGGGTGGAGAAGCGGGAGGACCTTCAGATCATCGAGGCCCTGGTGAAGGCTCTGGACGGCCAGCTGGCGGGGACGCGCCCATTGGCCTATGAATACGGCTGGATCCCGGAGGACCGCATGATCGGGATCTCGGGCAAGGCAGTGCGCCCTCAGCTGTACGTGGCCGTGGGCCTGTCGGGTCAGATCCAGCATTCTGCGAGCATCCGAGGCTCGAGGATCATCCTGGCCGTCAACAAGGACAAGAACGCACCGATCTTCGCCATGGCGGACTACGGGATCGTGGGCGACCTGTACGACGTGGTGCCGCGCCTGACACAGGCTTTGCAGCAGGCCTATTGAGGCCGAAAGAGGCCAAACGAGCTCCGACGATGCCGCGCCCTGTCCTGGGCGCGGTTTCTTTCGAGCGTGCAGCGTTCGCCGCGGGGGCGCTGGACTTCCGGCCGCGCCGTCCGCCGGACGCCTGAAAGCGGCCTTCGGAGAGGTTGGGGGGTCCCTGATGTTCGGCCGGCAGCATTTGACACCCCGAGGACATATGCTATAATGGGGTCGATGCGCCCATCGAGTGACATATATTCACATACGCCGCAAGCGAGCCGCTTGTGCGCGCGGTCTTGGCCCTCTTGAAGGCCCCGACCCGGATGCCGGGCCGATGCCCGGGCTTGCAGGCGAGGCGCGACCCCCCGCCCGATCGGGGGAGGCGGACATGTCTCACTCGCAGGATATGGTCTTCACGCTGTATGGGGACTATATCCGCTATCGAGGAGGGGAGGCCTGGATCGGCAGCCTGATCAGGCTGCTGCGTCCGATTGGCCTATCGGGGCAGGCCGTCCGCTCCACCCTCTCGCGCATGGCCCGTAAGGGCTGGCTCAAGAGCCGAGCCGCAAGCCGGTACAGCTTCTACTCCCTCACCCCGAAATCAACCAGGCTCCTCGAGGAAGGCGCGCGGCGCATCTTTCAACCCCGGGCTGACCCGTGGGACGGGCGCTGGCATCTGCTTGTCTACTCCATCCCCGAGGCCAAGCGGCATCTCCGCCGCAAGATGGTCCGCCGGCTACGCTGGCTCGGCTTCGGCGCTTTGAATCATGCCACCTGGATCTCTCCCCGGGACATGCATGACGAGGTCGAGCAGGTGGTGAATGCCTTCAACATCCGCTCCTACGTGGAATTCTTCACCGCCGAGCATCGGGACTTCTCCGGTGACCCGGAGATCGTGACGCGTTGCTGGGACCTGAAGGGTCTGCGCAAGTACCACGCCGCCCTCATCGCCCGCTACGAGCCCCTCTATGAGCAGGACAAGGCGCGTATCGAGGCCGGGCATAGGCTCCACCCGGAGACCTGTTTCGTGCGGCGTTTCAAGTTGATCGACGAGTATCTCTCGTCACCGTACGTAGACCCCAATCTCCCGCTCGAATTGCTGCCCGAGGATTGGCTGGGCGGAAGTGCAACGCAGTTGTTCCAGCAATACCAAGAGATGCTGATCGATGAGGCAGAGGCCTTCGTCGACGCGGTCTTGGAGAAGGCCCCCAAGATCGCGGCTCGGAAGCCGGCTGTCGGAAGGTGAACGCCTAGGACCTTGGCGCAGCTCACCCGCAGGTTGAGGAGGGTTCATGCGAGAGGCGGTGATCGTCGAGGCAGTGCGCACCCCGGTAGGCCGACAGGGTGGAGCGTTGGCAGGCGTCCGACCCGATGACCTGGCGGCGCTCGTCCTGCGAGAGGTCATATCCCGCGCGGGGATCGAGCCGGGACTGGTCGAGGACGTATGCATGGGGTGCGCCAACCAGGCCGGTGAAGACAACCGAGACGTCGCTCGAATGGCCCTTCTGCTAGCCCGCTTTCCCTTCGACGTGGCTGGGGTGACCGTCAACCGTCTGTGTGCCTCCGGCTTGGACGCGATCAACCAGGCTGCCAGGGCGATCCGCTGCGGGGAGGGGGACGTCTTCATCGCCGGCGGAGTAGAGAGCATGAGCCGCTCGCCCTGGTCGGTTCCCAAGACCACGCAGGCCTTCCCCTGGGGCCATGTCACCATGTACGGCACGACCATCGGATGGCGCTTCCCCAATCCGAAGATGGAGGAGATGCTCCCGCTCGAGGGCATGGGCGAGACAGCCGAAAACATCTACGACGAGACGCGCATCAGCCGTGAAGAACAGGACGCTTTCGCGTTGGAAAGCCAGAAGAAGGCCACGGCAGCCATCGGTGCAGGCCGCTTCAAAGGTGAGATTGTGCCTGTGCCCGTTGCCCAGCGGAAAGGTCCTCCGGCGGTTGTGGATACCGACGAGCATCCTCGCATTGCGGTTGGTGAAGACGGCAGCGTGCGGCTGGCGACAAGCCCCGAGGAACCGGCGCGGCTTTGTCCCGCTTTTCGCCCCAACGGCACAGTGACGGCTGGCAATGCTAGCGGAATCAACGATGGGGCCGCCGCCCTGCTTCTGATGTCGGAGGAGAAGGCGAAGGAACTGGGTCTCAAGCCGATGGCCCGCTGGGTGGCTTCGGCAGTGGCCGGGGTAAGCCCTCGTACGATGGGCTATGGCCCGATTCCGGCGACCCGCAAGGTGCTCCAGCGGACAGGGCTGACAATCGATGACCTGGACCTGGTTGCGCTCAACGAGGCCTTTGCCGTCCAGGCGCTAGCATGCATCAAGGAACTGGGCCTGGACATGTCGAAGACGAATGTCAACGGTGGAGCCGTAGCCCTGGGGCATCCGCTAGGCTGCACAGGTGCCCGTCTGATGGTCACGCTCCTGCATGAGATGCGGAGGCGGGCGGAGGCCGGCGAGAGGATGCGCTACGGCCTGGTGACTATGTATGTCGGCGTGGGCCAGGGGTGCACGACCCTCGTCGAGCGTATAGCATAGGGGAGGGCAGCGATGGAATTGCAGGGCAAGGTTGCGATTGTCACGGGCGGCACGCGGGGCATCGGCAAGGCCATTGCCCTGGATCTGGCTGCCAACGGAGCCGACGTTGCGCTCAACTACCGCAAGAGCGCCGATCTGGCCCAGGAACTCGCCGGGACCATCAAGGGCATGGGAAGGCGCGCTCTCGTCGTCCAGGCCGACGTATCGAGCTTCAACGACGCCCAGGCCATGGTGCAGAAGGTCGTGGATGAGCTCGGCCGGATAGACATCCTCGTCAACAACGCCGGCATGAACTGGGACGGCGTGGTCTGGAAAATGACGGAAGAGATGTGGGATCGTGTCATCAGCGTGGACTTGAAAGGCACTTTCGCCTACACGCACGCCGTGGCGCCTCTCTTCCGGGAACAGGGGTCGGGCAAGATCGTCAACATCACCTCCATCAACGGCCTGCGTGGCAAGTTCGGCCAGTCCAACTACTCGGCTGCAAAGGCGGGGGTGATCGGATTCACGAAGGCCTGCGCCCGCGAGCTGGGCCGCAACAACATCAATGTCAACGCGGTCGCACCGGGCTTGATCGAGACTGATCTGGTCAAAGA
>CAYQUY010000107.1:4475-8297 GCA_964420755.1 uncultured Anaerolineaceae bacterium | reverse complement strand
GCGACCTCCAGCCGATCGCCAAGCTCTTGGCGCGCCGGCCTCCTATCGCAGTCAAGGATTCCGTGCGACATTGTCAGGCGCGGCAGGCTGTGGTAGACTGGCCCCGTTGCCGTGCGCGCTCGCGGCGCACGCTTTCCGCTCCCATCGGCGCTGCTCAGCGTGAAGGTGGGGGCAATCCCGAGGAAAGGAGGGACACCCGTGCGCAACTACGAGCTTGCCTACATCGCGGATCCGGACTTGGACGAACAGGCGCTCGCCGCTCTCGAAGACAAGGTCAAAGGATGGATCGAAGCCGGCGGCGGCCAGGTGGTCAAGGTCGATCGTTGGGGCAAGCGCCGATTCGCCTATCCAATCAAGAAACGGGTCGAGGGGTTCTACTTCATCTTCGATGCTCAATTGCCGCCCCAGGCGAGCGCGCCCATCGAGCGCGATCTCAGGCTCAGCGAGCAAGTCCTGCGCTACATGATCACACTGCATGAGCCCACGTGAGGCGGGTCCGGTGAAAGGAGACCGAAATGAGCCGCGGCCTGAACAAGGTGATGATCATCGGCCACCTGGGACGCGATCCGGAGATGCGCTATACGCCCTCGGGTCGGCCGGTCTCGACCTTCAGTGTTGCCACGACGCGTTCCTGGAACACGGCCGAAGGCGATCGGCGCGAGGAGACGGAGTGGTTCAATGTCGTCGCCTGGGGGAGCCTGGCGGAGATCTGCAACCAGTATCTGCGCAAGGGCCAGCAGGTCTACATCGAGGGCCGTCTCCAGACACGCCGTTGGGATGACCCCGAAGGCAAGAAGCACTTCGCCACGGAACTGGTGGCCAAGGAGATGATCCTGCTCGGCGAGCGCCGAGAGGCAGGTTCAGCGGAGGTCGAGACTGCCCCAGGTGAGGATGAGGATTTCCCTTTCTAGCGGGCCCGAGGCAAACGCCAGAAGAGGCGCCAGTGAGAGCTGGCGCGGGAGTGTGAGAATTGGCTGGTGAACCGAGAGATCTGGATCCGGAGGAAGGGCAATTCCCCCCCGACGAGCGCGACAGCGGCCGTCGGCGGTTTATCCGCCGCCCCCGGCTCTGCCAGTTCTGCGCCGAAAAGGCGACCGTCATCGACTACAAGCAGTCCGAGATGCTCAAGCGGTACGTGACCGAGCAGGGAAGGATCCGTTCCCGACGTCAGACGGGAACCTGCGCCAAGCATCAACGCATCCTGGCCCGGGCGATCAAGCGAGCCAGACACCTGGCGCTGCTTCCGTTCGCGGCAGAAAGGACGCGCTGAGGACTACGGTCGTCAGAATGGGGCATGGGGCCATTGACCCTGTGCCCCCTTTGCTTGCGCCCTACAGGAGGGCTGACCGATGAGCAGGAGACGGATCGCTCCCATGGTGACCAAGAAACACCTGGCCCGCGCCGAGCGGGAGCGAATCCAAACCCGATGGATTGCCGCGGGAACGATTGTCACGGCCGCCCTGGTGGTCGGGGTCCTGGCGTACGGCTGGATTCGGACCGAGGTGATCGAGCCTGGCCAGCCGGTCGCCAGGGTGAATGGGGAGCGGATCACGACGCGGCAGTTTCAGGGTCAGGTCCGACTCTCCCGCTATAGCCTGATCAACAGCTACCAGAACATGGAGCAGATGTACAGCTGGTTCTCCTCCGACCCAAGTCTCCAGGCGATGGTCCAGCAGCGGTTGACCTCGATCGCCAGCCAGCTGGCCGACACGCGCACCCTGGGGGAGACCGCCCTGGATGAGATGGTCGACAACCTGCTGATCCGGCAGGAGGCCCAGCGGAGAGGCATCACCGTCTCCAAAGAGGATGTGAATCAGGCCATCGAGGCGGATCTCGGCTACTTCCCGAACGGCACCCCGACGCCTACCCCCACGGCGACTCTCTCACCGGTGGAGGAGACCGAGCAAGCGACCACGCCGACCGCCACGGTTGGCCCGACTGCGACCGAACTCCCGACCAACACGCCCTCTGCCACCTCTACGCCAGGCCCCAGCCCGACCGTGACAGCCACGCCCGGGCCGCAGCCGACCGCCACGACCTACACGCGGGACGCCTTCGAGGAGAATTTCCAGGTAGAGCTCGATGCCCTGCGCTCGTACGCCGGGGTATCCGAAACGGACTACCGGGCACAGGTTGAGGCGCGCCTGTACCGGTCAAGGCTGATGCAGGCCCTTGAGGCGGAAGTCCCGCGCGAACAGGAGCAGGTTCACGCGCGACACATCCTGGTGGCGGACGAGGCCACGGCCCAGGTCGTGCTCGACCGATTGGCGGCGGGGGATGCCTGGGAGGCGCTGGTGACGGAATTCTCGACCGATACCGCCACCGTCGACGCCGGCGGTGATCTAGGCTGGTTCGCCCGGGGTGTCATGGACTCGGCCTTCGAGGAGGCGGCCTTCTCCACGCCGGTAGGGGAGGTCAGCGCGCCGGTCCAGTCAAGCTACGGCTGGCACATCATCCAGGTCCTTGGTCATGAGACTCGGACCCTGACGGCGTCGCAGTTCGAGCAGGCTGCGCAGACGTACTTCGCCGATTGGCTTGCCGGCCAGCGGTCAACGGCTGAGATCGTGAAGTTCGATATCTGGGAGCAGAGAGTCCCGACTGAGCCGGCATTGTCCTACTAGGAGCTTCGGCAAACACCCCTCTAGCACCTCTCCCTCTCCATTCCGCTTCGAGGCGCAGCGAGGATCAGAGGCAGGGGGTTTGGATGCGATAGACCGTCTTTTTGCGCCCTGCGAGCGGCAGAGGGCATCCAGTTGGCAAGCGTGCAAACGCAGATGACAGGCATGGGGCGTCCGGATCTTTCGGGCGCCCCTTCTTGCTGCCACGCCAGACACGCCGGCGCGAGGCGCGGCTTCACTGGGTGAGGTTCTTCTCTCGAATCCAGATTCACGGCCTCGCCCCACTTGCCCCTGGGTCGCAGACCCCCATCCCGGCCGAGGACGGTCGTCGATACCGGCGGCTTTCCCCTGCCGCCGGTGGCTGCCGCTTCGGAGTAGTGCGCTTCGCCTCTTGTTGGCCACCGAGCCAGCGGCTATACTTTGCTCGGACGGTGCGGGTGAATCTTGAAGGCGTTTTCAAGGCTCTGCCGAAGAACGTCTCTCCGGCTGACCGGGAGATGCTCCAGCGCGCCTACGAGTTCGCCGATCGCGCCCATTCCGACCAGAAGCGCGCCTCGGGCGAGGCGTACATGCAGCATTGCCTGGCCGTGGCGCAGATCCTGGCAGAGCTGGGGGCCCCGCTACCCGTGGTGGCAGCAGGGCTGCTGCACGACACGGTCGAAGACACCGAGGTCAAGCTCGAGGAGATCAAGCGCGAGTTCGGGCCGGAAGTCGCCAAGCTGGTTGACGGCGTCACCAAGCTGACCCAGCTGCCCCGGGTGTCCCGAAGCGAGGCCAAGGGCAGGGAGGAGCGCCGGGCCGACCTCGCCAAGGAGACCCTGCGCAAGGTCTTCCTGGCGATGGGGGACGACGTGCGCGTCGTCCTGATCAAGCTGGCCGACCGACTGCACAACATGCGCACCCTGACCCACCTGCCGGCGGAGAAGCGCACCCGGATCGCCAACGAGACCCTCGAGATCTTCGCCCCGCTGGCAAACCGATTGGGCATGTGGCAGGTCAAGTGGGAACTCGAGGACCTGAGCTTCCGCTATGTCCGCCCCGAGAAGTACAAGGAGATCGCCACTGGCCTGGCCGAGCGCCGGGCCGACCGGGAGAAGGATCTCCAGGACATCTGCGTCCGACTGCAGTCGGTGCTTTCCGAGGCGGGGATTCAAGCCGAGGTAGGGGGACGGCCCAAGCACCTGTACTCCATCTATCGCAAGAT
>CAYQUY010000107.1:2846-4465 GCA_964420755.1 uncultured Anaerolineaceae bacterium | reverse complement strand
ATGGAGCGCAAGGGGATCCCCCTGGATCTGGTCTACGACGTCCGGGGAGTGCGGGTGATCGTGGAGACCGAGTCCGACTGCTATCTCAGCCTGGGAGTCATCCACAATCACTGGAAGCCCGTTCCGGGAACCTTCGACGACTACATCGCCACGCCCAAGGACAACTTCTACCAGTCGTTGCACACGGCGGTCGTCTTTGACGACGGGAAGACCGTTGAGGTCCAGATCCGCACACCCGAGATGGATGAGAACGCCGAGCTGGGCATCGCGGCGCACTGGCGCTACAAGGAAGGGCGGCGGCGGGACGAGGCCTTCGAACAGCGGATCCTCTGGCTGCGCCGGCTGATGGAATGGCGCCAGGAAGTCGACAATGCCACCGACTTCGTCGACGCCATGAAGTCGGACGTCTTTGAGGATCGGGCCTATGTCTTCACCCCCAAGGGCGACATCATCGACCTGCCGGCTCGCTCGACCCCGATCGACTTCGCCTACCACATCCACACCGACATTGGCCACCGCTGCCGCGGCGCCAAGGTCAACGGCAAGCTGGTCACGCTGGATTACAAGCTGCAGACGGGCGAGACGGTCGAGATTCTGACGGCCAAGCGCGGCGGCCCCAGCCGGGACTGGCTGAACCCTAGCCTGGAGATGGTCAGGACCCAGCGCGCCCGTGGCAAGATCCGGCAGTGGTTCAAGTGGCAGGATCGGGAGCAGAATGTCGCCCATGGCCGGACGCTGCTTGACCGGGAGCTGCACCGTCTGGGGATCGAGGGCCTGACGCATGACCGGATCGCCCGCGACCTGGGCTTCGGCCAAACCGAGGATCTTCTGGCGGCGATTGGCTGCGGCGACATTCATCTGGGCAAGATTGTCGCCCGACTGGTAGAGAAGGAGCAGCAGGCTCTGGGTGAGCTGGCCGGCCCCAGGGTGGTCCAGCCCGTGGCACCCCTGGACGAGGTCAGCATCCTGGGCACGAGCGGGCTCCTGAACACCTTGGGGCGATGCTGTCGGCCGGCGGCGGGAGACCCGATTGTCGGGTACGTCACCCGGGGCCGGGGCGTGACCATCCACCGCCGGGATTGCCCCAATATCCTGCGTATCGCCGACAAGGAGCGCCTGATCCAGGTGTCCTGGGGTCAGGCCCGCAGGACTTACCCGGTCAACATCCGCATCCGCGCCTACGATCGGGAAGGGCTGCTGCGCGACGTCTCTTCGCTTGTCACCAACGAGGGCGTGAACATGCCCTCGGTCCAGGTCTCCACCAAGAACAGCCTGGCGGTCTTCAACCTCGAGCTCGAGATCACCGACCTGGCACAGCTGAGCCGCGTGCTGAACCGTCTCGAGGCGCTCCCCAACGTGCTCGAGGCCTGCCGGGTTCGACCGGGCTAGCCCAACCCTTCCAGGTGGTATAATCCCGGCCTGCTTGCCGGCCGCCAGACCGAGATGTCTCAGCCTCTTCTCAGCGTATCCGAATCCTTACAGCGCCTCCTTGCCGGGTTGAAGCCCTTGCCCACCGAATCCGTGCCGCTGGCCGAGAGCCTCGGCAGGGTGTTGGCCGAAGACATCAATGCCGGCTTTGATCTGCCGCCGTTCGCGAACTCAGCGATGGACGGGTATGC
>CAYQUY010000107.1:0-2836 GCA_964420755.1 uncultured Anaerolineaceae bacterium | reverse complement strand
ATCCGCACGAAACCCTGTGGGATTCGTGCTCCCTGGTACCGAGGCACCAGGCAATAACATAATGGAAGGAACACTAGGTGGGGGAGGGTGTTTTCTGGCTGTCCCAAGGGCCCCATCTTGTCAAGGCCGCCTCGGCCGAACAGCCGATACTGCTGCGGGTTCTCGGTGAGGCGGGTACGGGCCAGGCCGCGTCGGCGAACGTTGTGCCGGGGGCGGCGGTCCGCGTGATGACGGGTGCTCCCCTTCCGGAAGGGGCCGACGCCATCGTCCCGGTTGAGGACACGACGGACTCCTCGGCGATGGCCGGTCGATCTCTCCCGCCGCAGATTGGCGTGTGCAGGCCGGCCGAACCGGGCGCCTATGTTCGTCAGGCGGGTCAGGACGTGCAGGCCGGGAGCCTGGTTCTGCGGGCCGGCCAACGGCTCAGGCCTCAGGATGTGGGCATGCTCGCGGCCCTGGGTGTCACACGCCCGCGAGTGAGCCGCAAGGCGCGCTTGGCGATCTTGTCAACGGGAGACGAGCTCGTCGAGCCGGACCAGCCGCTCGCCCCTGGCCAGATTCGAGACGCCAACGGCTACAGCCTGACGGCAGCGGTCCAGGCTGCCGGGGCCGAGGCCATCCGCCTGGGGATTGTCGCTGACCGGGCTCAGGCTGTCGCCGAGGGGCTGGACCGGGCGGTCGCGGCTGGCGTTGACTTGATCCTCGCCTCCGCGGGCGTCAGCATGGGCGCCTATGACTTCGTGCGTCCTGTCGTCGAGGAGCGCGGTAGGCTGGAGTTCTGGAAGGTCAACATGCGGCCCGGCAAGCCCCTGACGCTCGGCACCTACCGCGGGGTTCCGCTTCTCGGCTTGCCGGGCAACCCCGTCTCGGCCATGGTCACCTTTGAGGTGTTCGTGCGGCCAGCGATCCGGCGCCTGCACGGCGAGACCGGCCAGGCACGACTGCGTTTTGTCGCACGCCTCGACCAGGCGATCGAATCGGATGGACGAGAGACGTACCTCAGGGCTGTCGTTGAGTGGCGAGAAGGGGGCTATCATGCCCGCCCGACTCGGAGCCAAGACTCGAACATGCTCTCGTCCCTGGTCGAGGCGAACGCGCTCTTGCGTCTACCGGCGGGCGTTCGGTCCGCCCGGGAGGGAGAGGCACTGGAGGGTTGGTTCCTGGAGCCTCTCCGCGCCGATTGAAACTTGACGGCAAGGACAGACCTAAGGGGCATCGAGGACCGGATGTGGGCAGCGGGCAGACGCACGTCTATTTCCGCGGACGGAGCCTTCGTCTAGGGTTGCGCTCCAGTGGCACCTGCCGCATACTTGCGCACCGCCGCCCGGCCGCCCTGAGGCATGGACCTGGTAATATTGGGGTGAAGTGCTGCAGCGTCGTGAACGGGGCGAGGCCCAAGGGGCCTGAGGTTTGGTCTGCCTACGCTCTTGGGGGCAGCAAGTCGTCAGAGAGCTCCCAGACTCGGTCTGCCCGCGGGGGGGCCCGGCTCCGGGGAGCAAAGGGAGGGATAGGCCATGCCTCGAATCCGTTGTCGGTATGTCGACTGCGTCTTCCTCGAGGACGGCTATTGCGGCGCGGCGGCTGTCGAGATCGACCCCGACGAAGGCTGCCTGACCTATTCGCACATCGACGACGTCCCGGCAGATGAGGAATGGGATGAGGAAGATCTAGAGGAGATGTGGGAGGAGGAGGACGAGGACCTCTACCGTGACAACGAGGAAGAGGATGATTCCTGGCTGGATGAAGAGGAGGAAGACATCTAGCTGAGGCCCTGGCGCCTGAGCCGACGACACGCCGTCGGAGGCCGGCCGGTGTCAGCCCTTCCCACTCGGGCCGTAGAGGACGGCGAGAAGCGACTCGTAATTCGGAGCCCGACCCGGGTCAGGGCGCCCCAGCCAAGCGTGAACCTCTCCAGACATAGATAGGCATTTCCGGCCGAAGCAGCAAACAAGCGAGCCAATTGAGGTGGCTCGCTTGTCGTTTCTGATACCGGGCTATGGTTGCCGCTATTCGGAGGAAGTTGAGCGAGACCTGGTCTGCAGCGTTCGCGAGATGATGTCTTCCTGGGTCTTCCGGTCCCGGCGGCCACCAGTGCCTGCGATTGCCTCTTGGCGCTTGGCAGCGCCCGTCTTCTCCATCGCCTGACGTAACGCAAGCTCCATGGCCGTTGGCGGAGGCGCCTCCGCCTCTGCTTCTGGCTCCTCGACAGCTTCAACCTCGGGCACTTTCATGCTGAGCCGGATTTGGCGCTTCTTGCGGTCGACGTCCAGCACGGTCACATCGATCTCGTCGCCCACCTTGACCACATCGGCCGGGTTGCCGACGTAGCCTGAGCTCATCTCGCTGACATGGACCAAGCCGGCCTTTTCGGCCCCGATGTCCACGAACGCCCCGAACTTCTCGAGACGTGCAACTTCGCCCTTCAGCCGCAGGCCCGGCTTCAACTCCTTCCACTCGACAAGCAGCGGGCGGATCATGGTGAGTTCGAGACGACCGGCAGCAGGTTCCACGCGATGGACCCACACCTCAACGGTCTGGCCTTCCTGAACTGCATCCTCGACACGGTTGACGTGGCCCTGGCGCAGCATCGAAATGTGTACCAGCCCGGGGACGCCAACGCCCACATCGATGAAGGCGCCGAACATCTCGATCTTGGTGACCTTGCCCTCCAGCCGCATCTTGGGCTTCAAGTCAGCCAGCTGGGTAGGAGGAGTCTCTGGGAGTTCCACGAAAGTGCCTTCCTGAGTTGGGATCTTCGTTCCAGGGGATAGCCCTGGCATTATAACACATGCCCGAGGCTCATCTCCTAGCAGGGTGCGCGAGAGCGGTCTATCGC
>CAYQUY010000106.1:6269-8326 GCA_964420755.1 uncultured Anaerolineaceae bacterium | reverse complement strand
CCCCCTCGCGCACGCCCACCCGCACGCCAACGCGCACCCCCACTCGTGCCAGAACCCGGACCCCGACCCCTGCCCCTCCCTCGGCCTTCGAGCTCGAGTCGAGAGAGAGCGTGTGCGACCCCGACCTCGTCGAGCCGCTCATCCAGGTGGTGGTCACCACGGCCTCCGGTGACCCGATCCCAGGCGTCGAGATCGTCGTTGTCTGGGATGAGGGTGAAGACCACTTCTTTACGGGGTTGAAACCTGAGCTAGGGCTAGGATATGCCGACTTCAGCATGACGCCCGGGGTCGTGTACACCTTGCAGCTGTCCGGTTCAGGAGAACCGGTGTCGGACCTGCAGGTGGAGTCGTGCGTTGGAGACGACGGGCAGGTCTATCCGGGCTCGTGGCGGCTGGTCTTCATCGGGCGGTAGCCGCCAGTGTTCCCTGGGGAAGTCTTAGAGCACTTCAGGGCGCTGCCCAGCGGGGTGAATCAGACCGGCCCCGCCAGGGGCCGGTCTGGCGGAGAGGGTGGGATTCGAACCCACGGTGGCCCAAAGGACCACAACGGTTTTCGAGACCGCCCCGTTCAACCGCTCCGGCACCTCTCCGCGGTCTGCCGCGTATTATACCCTCAACGGTAACGGGACGGGGCCTTGCCTCCCTCCTAATGCCTGGTCGGTTCGCCAGGCAGGGCCCCCATGTCGATCGGCCGGGAGGCCGATCCGGGCGGCAGCGCCTTGGGTTCAGAGCTCAGAGCTATCGCCCAGCCTGGGGTACCAGACTCGGGCGAAGCCCGCCTCGGCCAGCTTATGCTGGAACACGGTAGCGCTGCGGGGCTCGCCGTGGACCAGGAAGATCTCCCGGACGCGCCCCCTGACCGCCATCGCGTAGGCCAGGAGGGAATCCTGCCCGGCGTGGGCGGATAGCCCGTTGATGCAGGCCACCTCGGCCCGCACCGGGAACTCCTCGCCGAAGATGCGCACGACTTTCTCGCCCTCCACCAGCCTGCGGCCGAGAGTGTGGGGGGCCATCCAGGAGGTAATCAGAATCGTGTTCCGGGAATCCTCGATGTTGTTTCTCAGGTGGTGGAGGATTCGCCCGGTCTCGGCCATGCCGGAGGCGGAGATGATCACCAGCGGCCCCTTCTTGTCGTTGATGGCCTTGCTTTCCTCCACCGAGCGCGTGTAGGTCAGCAGGTCGAAGCCAAGCGCCTGCCCATCCGGGTCTTTCCGCATGAACTCCTGCATCTCCTCGTCGAAGCACTCTGGGTGCTCCTGAAAGACTTCGGTTACGCTGACCGCAAGGGGGCTGTCCACGTATGCAGGGATGCGCGGGATCTCATGCGCTTCGATCATCTGATGGAAGTAGTAGACGAGGGTCTGGGTGCGGCCCAGCGCGAAGGCCGGGATGATCACCTTACCCCGGCGTTCAACCGTCCGCCGGATGACGGCCTTCATCTCCTCGTAGGCCTTCTCCGGGGAATCGTGCACAGTGTCCCCGTAGGTGCACTCCATGACCAGGTAGTCGACGTCCTCCGGGAGGACCGGATCCCGGATGATCGGGAGGTGGCGACGGCCGATGTCTCCCGAGAACATCAGGCGGACCACCCGTCCCTTCTCCTCCAGCCGCAGGATCACCCCCGCCGAGCCCAGAATGTGCCCGGCTTCGACCAGGGTGGCTGTCACCCCCGGGACTGGCTCGAAGGGGACGTTGTAGTCCTGACCGACCAGGTGGCGCGAGGCGGCTGCTGCCTGCTCGATGGTGAAGAGTGGGCGGACCAGCGGCTTGCCCTCTCGGGCCAGCCTCTTGTTGAGGTAGGCCGCGTCCGATTCCTGGATATGCGCCGCGTCCTGGTTCAAGATGTCCGTTAGGTGCCGCGTGGCTTGCGTCCCGTGGATCGGGCCTACGAAACCCTGGCCCACCAGGTGAGGCAGGTTGCCGCAGTGGTCGATGTGGGCATGGGAGAGAACCACTGCCTGCACCTCGGCGGGGGCGAAGGGGAAGCTCTGGTTGCGAAGGTAGGTCTCCTGGCGCGGCCCCTGATACATCCCGCAGTCGAGCAGAAGCTTCGAACC
>CAYQUY010000106.1:0-6169 GCA_964420755.1 uncultured Anaerolineaceae bacterium | reverse complement strand
CTCCGTGACGGCGTATCTGCCCGGCTGTCATGCCAGGAAGCCCCTGTAGCGCCTGCAGATCGCTGGGACAGGTCTGGGCGATCGCCAGCAGGGTCTTGTCGCCCAGTATCTTGAAAGGAGGCCGATCCGCCTGCCTGGCGAGCTCTTCGCGCAGCAAGTAGAGCCGCCGGAGCACGGCCGCCTGTATCGGAGGGAGGTGCCGGGCGTCGACGATGTGCCAGAAGCCCTGGGGGTCAAACCCGTTGTTGTGAGGCTCAACCCGCGTCAGGCGGTCGCACTCCTCAATGGCTTCCTCCCAGCGGCCGGCGGCCTGAAGGGCCTCAGCCATGCGATGGCGTAGGGGCAAGAGGTAATGGGTGTCGAGCCGGGCATAGTCGAGCAGGTTGGGCGGAAGAGGGCGCTGCCCCCAATCGGCCCGCTGGTAGCGCTTGTTGAGATGGACGCCGAACTCCTGCTTCAGGAGATCCCCCAGGCCGTCCTGGCACCGCCCCAGCGTGCGACAGGCCACGCGTGTGTCGAACAGGTCGGTGAACTGAATCCCAAAGTCGCGTTTGAGACAGATTATGTCGTATTCGGCGCCGTGCAAGACCTTCTCAATCGACGGGTTGGCGAAGATCGGTTTGAGAGACGAGAGGTCGCCCAGCGCCAGGGGATCAACCAGGTAGTCGGCACCAGGCGTCGAGAACTGGATGAGGCAGACGCGCTCTCGGTAGGCATACAGGCTGTTGGACTCGGTATCGACTGCAAGGTGAGGCTCTCGGGCGAGAATCGGCGCCAGGCGAAGGAGGGCTTCAGCTTCGGCGATGAGGATGGGAGGAGACAGGAGGCTTTCGCCCACGGAGCTATTATACCCATCCGGGCCCCGCCTGGGGGAATCCGCAGAGAACCTGAGTTGGCAGGACACAGGGGCTGATCGTCATCCCTATGGCCCGGGTGGTTGAGTGAGCCGCTCACTTCGAAGGACGCCGATGACAACCCGCTGGGCCCCGTCGGTGGCTCGTTGGAGTTGCTCGGTCCCGAAGGCCTCCACCCATTCCGTGCCCAGCTCATCGCTGACCACAAGCAGATTGCATACTCTCACATCGCGGTAGACGCCCAGTGTGTACATGGCGGAGGTCTCCATGTCGACGCCGAGCACACCCGCCTCGCGGTACCGAGAGACCTTCGTCTTCAGCTCCCGGTAGGGGGCATCGGTGGTCCACAGTGGGCCTTTGACGACCTTCAAGCCTTCGGCTCGTGCGCATCCCTCCAGCAGCTCAACCAGACCTGTGTCGGGAGCAGGCGGCAGACCCCGATCGGGATAGTGCAGGGACGTGCCTTCTTCGCTGACGCAGGAGGTCGGAACGAGAAGTGTGCCTATGGGAGCGTCGGGTTGGAGGCTTCCGGCCCATCCGAGTCCGATGAAACAGCGAGCTCCGCAGGCAATCAGCTCTTCCATCATCATGATCCTGCCTGGTGCACCGACGGGCAACTGAGCGAGTGAGAACAACCTTCCCTCGCATTCGCCGGTGAAGAGCGGCTGCCGGTCGCCGTAAAGCCAGTGCTCAGAGAGGTGAGCGCCGAGCTCCAGTGCCAGCGACCGAACCACCTCGCCGCCCCATGAGATCACAACAGTAGGGCCGACGCCGATATCCTCGACGGCGATGCCATTTCGTGCGGTATAGCGCTCGATGGTCATCTGCGGGGTTATCAGTGCATCCATCCTGTGCCCCTTCCGCTCGGCCCGTTCCAGGTGAGGGAAGCGAAGGCCGGGCGACTTGTGGTCAGGCTGCCGGGCTTGTTGCCCGTTGACCTGTGCGGCCCCGTCCCCAGATTGGCTTTGGGAGTCTGGCCACAACGGCGAAAAGACGGGTACAATATCAAGGAACCGCTTGCCGCAACAGCTACGACTCCTTGTCGGGCGACGTAGGCAGCGTGCTTCCGGTGGCCAGCGTCTCAGCGCAGGTTCACTGACCCCTGGCGTTTGTCCCTATCGCAGCAGGACGATCCTTGGCGAGGGCGTATTGGCCATTATCACGCTTACGACGGATTTGGGCCTCCGAGACGGCAACGTTGGCGTGATGAAGGGTATCATTTGGGGTATCTGCCCCGAAGCCCGCATCGCCGACCTCAGCCACTTGATCGCGCCCCAGAATGTCGCCGAAGCGGCGCTGCTCCTCTCTCGCTCCGTGCCGTTCTTCCCGCCCGGCTCAATCCATATCGTGGTCGTCGACCCCGGCGTCGGGACGGCGCGGCGGGCCCTCGCGGCGAGCATCGGCGGCTGGTACTATGTCGGACGGGACAATGGCGCGATCACCATGCTGCTGGAACGCGCCGAGCAGGAGAAGTGGCCACGGGAGTTCGTTCATCTGGACAAGCCGGAGTACTGGCTTCCGAATGTGAGCCGCGTCTTTCACGGGCGGGACATCTTTGCCCCGGTTGCGGCGCATCTGGCGAACGGCGTCCCGCTGAGGCAAATGGGCACACCCATCGACGACCCGCAGCGGCTCGATCTGCCAAGACCTGAACGAACTTCGAACGGCTGGCGCGGGGAAGTGATTCACATCGACCGATTTGGCAATGTGGTTTCCAACATCGGCGCAGGGCACCTCGGCGAGGCATTGAAACATCAAGGGAACGTTATTGTCCATCTGGCCGGCGCGGAGATCAAGGGGCTGGTGGGCACTTTCGGCGAGCGGGCCAACGGCGAGTTGATCACCCTGTTTGGCAGCACCGGCAATCTCATCGTTTCCGTGGTCAACGGCAGCGCGGCGGACCGGCTCGGTATCAAGGTTGGCGACAGCCTCGATGTCGCTGTCCCGCGCCGTTAACGCTTAGCCGATCTACGGGACTTCGGGTCGAACAGCTTTCCAATCCCATGTCGACTGATTTGCCCCTCATCGTTGAGGATCTCTCCTTTCGCTACAGCACCCGCCAGGAGCTGGCCATTCGGGACCTATCCTTTCAACTTGCGCCAGGTGAGATGCTTCTGGTGGCGGGTGCCAGCGGTTGCGGCAAGACCACCCTGGCGCGCTGCATTAACGGTCTTGCCCCTCGGAGCTACAGGGGCGAGATCACGGGATCGGTTCGTCTGCACGGGAAGGAAGTCTCCAAGATGCCGCTGATCGAGGTGTCGCAGGTCATCGGCACCCTGCTGCAGGACCCGGAGCGGCAGATCGTCGCCACCAACGTGGTTGCCGAGGTTGCCTTTGGCCCGGAGAACCTCGGCTTGCCACGCGAGGAGATCCTGGCGCGTGTTGACCAGGTGCTCGAGCGCCTTGGCATGGACCAGCTGCGGCGGCGTGACACCTTCACCCTCTCCGGCGGCGAGAAGCAGAAGGTTGCCCTGGCCGGCATTCTGGCCATGCGCCCCTCGATTCTGTTGCTGGATGAACCCCTTGCCTCGCTCGATGGCTTCTCATCCCACGAGGCACTGGAAGTCTTCCACAGCCTGGCCGAAGAAGGCACCACGATCGTGCTGATCGAGCACCGCGTCGAAGACGCACTCCAGGCCCGCCCTGACCGTCTTCTCTACATGGTTGGCGGTGAAGTGAAATACCTCGGCCCGGTGGCTACATTCCCCTCCCAGATCAGCCATCATGAGGTCAAGCTGCCTGCCCCTTGGGTTGTGGAGCGCGTTCGGCAGCTAGGAGAGGCACCAAGAGCTCTGCGCCCCTTGCAGACGGCGACGACTTCGGAGCCGCCGCTGGTAACCTTCGAGGGCGTCTCCTTTGCCTACGGCGAAGGGCCGCTGGTGCTGCACGACATCGACCTGCAGATCCGTCGCGCTGACCTGATTGCAGTGCTCGGGCCGAACGGGGCGGGCAAGTCCACGCTGGTCAAGCACGCCATTGGCCTGCTCAAGCCCACGCGTGGGCGGGTGCTGATCGAAGGAAAGGACACTCGCCAGATGACCGTGGCGCAGACCGCCCGGTCGGTCGGCTACGTCTTTCAAAGCCCGACGCACATGCTCTTCGCCCCGTCGGTGCGCGAGGAACTGGCCTTTGGCCCCCAGAACCTGGCATACAAACGGGACGAGGTCGAGCGCAATGTGAATGAGAGCGTGGCTGCGGTCAACCTGACCGGGCTGGAAGAATACCCACCGCTGGGGCTTTCGTTCGGCCAGCAGAAGCGCACCACGATCGCCGCCGTGTTGGCCATGCGATCGAAGATTATGATCATGGATGAGCCAACCGCCGGGCAGGACTACGCCAACTACACCCGGTTTATGGAGACACTGTGCGGCGTTGGGTCCGAGGGCGAAAGGTCGCTGCTCACCGAGAGCTTCGCCGCCACGTTGTTCATCACCCACGATCTGGACCTGGCCATCACGTATGCCAACCGGGTCCTCTTGATCGGGGAGGGGCGGATCGTCGCCGACGGCTCCCCGGAGGAGGTGCTGCAGAACCCCGACTTGCTGATGCGCTGCCATGTTCGCCCGACATCGTTGCTCCGCTTGAACTGCGAGCTCTACCCCAAAACGCGTCGCTTCATGCCTGCTGAGGCGTTGGCGGCGTACGTCACAGCCTGAGTCAGCCTGCCCGCTGTGACCCCGGAGCGAGAGAGCATCGCTGCCTCGGTTGGTACGGCTTGCTCAGCGGGGTGCTCTCTGTAACCTTTCATCAGCAGTCGGGTTAACCAAGTTGGGTCAGGCCATCCGTCTATTGCTGCAATCCGGATTCATGAGAGAGGAGGAATGCTGTGGACAAGAAGTTGTGGGATTTCAAGACCCGCCAGGTCGTGTATGGCGCCATCGGCGCGGCGCTGTACGGTGTGCTCTCGTGGGTCACCAACATCTTTCCTTTGCCGGCGGCGGGCAACATCACCTTCCGTCCGGCGGTGGCCGTGCTGATCTTCTTCGGCATCGCCTATGGCCCGTGGGTGGGCCTGATCGCCGGGCTGGTCGGTAACATCCTGGGCGATGCCATCACCGGCTGGGGCTTCTGGTGGCACTGGGATGTCGGCAACGGCCTGATGGGCCTCATCCCCGGCCTGGCCATGCTGATGATCAAGGATTACCGCAAGGCCAAGGACATCAGCATCGCCGTAGGCTTTGGCGCGCTGGGCATCGCCGTGGGCATGCTGTTCGCTTCGTTGATGGAAGTGGTCACAGGGGGGATTGACCTAACGACGGCCCTGGTGGGCTACTTCACCCCGGCCTTCCTTGGCAACCTGGTGGTCACCATCGTGCTGCTGCCTATCCTGATGGTCGCGTACCACGCGGTGGTGTCGAGGCGAGGCAGGTAAATGCTGGTTGCCTGGAAGTATCGGCCGCGCAACACGATCATTCAGAGGCTTGACCCGCGCGCCAGGCTGATCTTCCTGGCATGCCTGTTCGCTTCGTTTGCCATCGCTCAGATTTGGGATATCCGCCTGCTGCTGCCGTTGTTTGCCCTCTCGCTCACCCTGTACTTCCTCGCCCGCATCGAATGGCAGGACATCAGACGGGCGTGGACGTTCATCCTGGTGCTGGTTGTGTTCATCGTGGGCATCAACGCCCTCATCGCCGGGCGAGGCGGGCCGACCGAGGTGCTCCAGGAGCACTCGCCGGCGCTTCTCCAGACCCCCACCCTTCACATCCCCGGCACGCCCTGGAGCATCACGATCACGATCACCGTGGTCAAGGCCTTCTTCGCCGTTACGCAGATCGTGCGCATGCTGACCATGGCCATCCTGGCCATCCCCATCCCGTACACGATTGACCCCGCCGTCTATGGTGTCAGCTTCCGACGGATGGGCCTGCCGGACAAGGCCTCCTTCACCATGGATCTGGCCTTCCGCTTCATCCCAACCCTGGGGCGGGACTTCGCCATCACGATCGACGCGCAGCGCGCCCGTGGCTACGAGGTAGAGACCCTGCGCGGCGGGCTGCTCAGCCGCCTGCGGCGATTGGCCCCGCTGATCGTGCCCGTGACCATGGAGGCCATCGTGGGCGGCGAGGAAGTCGTGGACGCCATGGACCTGCGGGCCTTTGGCGTCCGTCCGCGCACCTGGATACGAGAACTGCACTATGAACGACGAGACCATATCTTCATCGGTCTTGGAGTGGCCATCTTGGCCGCTTCCATCGTCCTCAGGGTGATGGGGTACGGGCGGTTCTGGATGCCTGAGGCGCTCATCCACTGGGCGGGTGGGTAGATAATGTCTCAAGTAGTGGTGTAAACACGGCTTGCGAAAAGAGCCATCGTGT
>CAYQUY010000105.1:0-8345 GCA_964420755.1 uncultured Anaerolineaceae bacterium | reverse complement strand
GGTCGTGGCCCGTCTCGCCCCGCGTCTGCCCGACCCCATTCCGCCCTCCATTCTGGCTTCGGCCGGACTGATGCCGCGAGGCGCAGCGCTGCAACAGGTTCACTTCCCAGACAGCTGGGAGCAGCTGCACCAGGCGCAGCACCGGCTGGCCTTCGACGAGATGTTCCTGCTCCAGCTGGGCGTGATGCGCCAGAAGCGGGAGTGGAGCGGCCTCCAGACTACCCCCTTCACCGTCGACGACGCTTGGATCGATCGCTTCCAGGCCACCCTGCCCTACCAGCTGACGGCAGCCCAGCAGGATTCCCTGAGGGAAGTGCGCCAGGACCTGGCCGCGACGCGCCCAATGAACCGCCTCCTCCAGGGCGATGTCGGCTCAGGGAAGACGGTCATCGCTGCGGCTGCCATTGCCATCGTCGTCGCCAACGGGGCGCAGGCGGCCATGATGGCCCCGACCAGCATCCTAGCCGACCAGCATCTCCATACCTTGCAGGCGCTCCTGCTGCCGTTGGGAATCCGCGCTGAGGCCATCCGCCTCTTGATCGGCGCCACGCCTGAAGCCGAGAAGGAGGAGATCCGGCGCGGCCTGAGCGACGGGACGATCCAGGTCGTCGTGGGGACGCACGCCCTGTTGGAGGACCCGGTCGCTTTCGCCCGGCTCGGGCTGGCGATCGTCGACGAGCAGCACCGCTTCGGGGTTGAGCAGCGGGCGGCCCTCAGGGCCAAGGGGCCCAATCCTCACTTGCTGGTCATGACCGCCACCCCCATCCCCCGGTCGCTGGCCCTCACCCTCTATGGTGACCTCGACCTGAGCGTCATGGATGAAATGCCTGCTGGCCGCCAGCCGATTGAAACCCGCGTGCTTCGACCGGGAGAGCGCTCTCGGGCCTATGCCTTTGTCCGCAGCCAGATCGAGGCCGGACACCAGGCCTTCATCATCTACCCGCTGGTCGAGGGCTCGGAGAAGGTCGAAGCCAAAGCAGCCGTTGACGAGCACGATCGCCTCCAGCGGGAGGTCTTCCCCAGCCTGCGCCTGGGCCTGTTGCACGGACGAATGAAGCCCGACGAGAAAGACGCCGTCATGGCCCAGTTCCGTGCCGGTGAATGCCAGGTTCTGGTCTCAACCTCCGTTGTTGAGATCGGCGTCGACATCCCCAACGCCACGGTCACGCTGATCGAAGGCGCCAACCGCTTTGGCCTGTCCCAGCTCCACCAGTTCCGGGGCCGCGTCGGCCGGGCCGGCTACCCGTCCTATTGTCTGCTGATCCCGGATACGGAGGACGATGCTGAGAACCAGCGTCTCAAGGCCATGGAGACGACCAACGATGGCTTCAAACTGGCCGAGCTTGATCTGGAGCAGCGTGGCCCTGGCGACTTCCTGGGCACGCGACAGTCTGGCTTCGCCGAGCTCCGCATGGCAAACCTGACGGATGTTCGGCTGATCGAGAAAGCGCGCCGTGAGGCCCAGCGCCTCTTCGAGGCTGATCCCGATATGAGCCTCCCCCATCACCAGCTGCTGGCCCAGGAGATGGCCCGCTTCTGGTCCGCCATGAAGGGAGAGATGAGCTGATGGTCCGAGCCGTTTTCCCTGGCACCTTCGATCCCATCCACCTTGGCCACGTCGACATCGCCCGCCGCGCCCGGAACCTTTTCGACGAGCTGATCGTCGCCGTCTACGATCGCCCGATCAAGACGCTGCTGTTCTCCCCCGAAGAACGCATCGCTCTGGTCCAGGAGGCGTTCGCCGACGATTCGATCCGGGTTCTGGGCTACAGCGGGCTAACGGTGGACTTCTGCCGCCAGGTGAACGCCCAGGTGATCGTCCGAGGTCTGAGAGTCTTCTCGGATTTCGAGCACGAGTTCCGCATGGCATTGGCCAACCACCGGCTTGCTCCCGGTGTTGAGGTCGTGGCTCTGATCACCAACGAGGAGCACAGCTTCCTTTCCGGGACGACCGTGCGGGAGATCGCCTCGCTGGGCGGGGATGTCAGCAGTCTGGTGCCCAAACATGTGGCTGAGGCCCTTAAGCGGCGCTTCCTGGAGCTCGGCGACGAAGGACCGACGGTCGTGCCGATGACCTCCTTGCGCGACTGACAGGAATGATGAGAATCACCGCCATGGGCGACAGCCAGTCAGGCTCACCAGTGGGCCGAAGTGACACTGGCAGGGCCGGCTATGGCTGGACAGGAGCGTGCAGCGACGTGAGCCGAGGCCGGTTGCCCCGAGAGACGGTTCGGTGTACCCTTTGGCCCGGACCTTGCAACGAAGCCCACAATCGGTTCTCCCGGTGAGGTGGACCGGAGGCAATCCATGGACATTCTTCACTTGGTAGATCGCCTGGAGGAGCTCTTCAACCAGAGCCGACCCATCCCCCTGACCCACAATGTGATCGTGGACGAGGATCGGTTCCTGGAGATCATCGACCAGATGCGAATCTCGATTCCGGAAGAGGTGAAGAAGGCCCAGCAGGTAGCCGCCCAGCGCGATCGCATTCTGGCGCAGGCCCAGGAAGAGGCAGCCCGAACCATCGCCCTGGCCAAGCAGAAGGGTGAAGAGATCGTCGCCCGGGACGCCATTGTGCAGGCTGCCCAGGCCCGTTCCGAGCAGATCCTGGCCCAGGCGCGCAGCGAGGCCGAGATCACTCGTCGGGATGGCGATGAGTATGTCATTGAGACGCTCAGGGCGCTCGAGGCCGAGATCACCCGGCTGCAGAGCCAGGCCCGCAATGGAATCGCCAAGTTGACGGCTGATCGCCAGAAGTCGCTAGAACTCACTGGGAAGGCAGGGGGCAGCGAAGACTAGTCATCAGGAAGAGTTGAGACACTGCGCCTCCAGGGCCGAGGTCCGGCTCAGGAGGCGCTTTCGTTTGGGGACCCTTCTTGTGCCCCCTTCGCGAATCCGCCGAAGAGCCCACTGCGCCTCTCCCCGCTTGAGTCCCCCTTCTGCAGCCTGCTATCTCGCCGGCCGCTGCCCGCGGCCGGGGTTCGCTTGCCCGCGGTCGGGGCCCGCCCCGCCGAGGACGGCGGGGCGAGCGAGTGGGGAGGCGAGGACGGCAGGGCGAGCGAGTGGGGAAGCGAGGACGGGAGGGCGAGCGAGAAAGGATCGATGAGGGAAGCGCGAGCCGGAGGGGAAACGAGGGCGCCGGGGAAAAGCAACCGCCCACACGAAACCCCCTCAGCAAGCAGGGCTTCTCCGTCACACCCAGGGCAGCGCGCTTTCAGCCGTTGGTCGTCTCGACGCCGGCTCGCTGTGCGGCCGCCAGGAGGAAGGCCCGGAACAGCGGATGCGGCCGACCCGGGCGAGACAGGAACTCCGGATGGAACTGGCTCCCGACCATGAAGGGGTGATCCGCCAGCTCGGCAATCTCCACCAGGCGGCCATCCGGCGATTGTCCAGAGAACACCATCCCGCTTCGACCCAGGGCCTCACGGTAGGCGTTGTTGAACTCGAACCGGTGGCGGTGACGCTCCTGGACGACGAGCTGGGGGTACGCGGCCGCCACCCGCGAGCCAGGAAGGAGCTGGCAGGGGTACAGACCCAGCCGCATCGTGCCGCCCATCTCGGTGATTCCCCTCTGCTCCGGAAGGAGATCGATCACCGGGTGCGGCGTGCTGCGGTCGAATTCGGTCGAGTTGGCGTCTTCCGAGCCCAGGACATGCCGGGCGAACTCGATGACCATCACCTGCATACCCAGGCATAGCCCGAGATACGGAATCCTCTTCTCGCGGGCGAACCGGGCTGAGGCGATCTTCCCCTCGATGCCGCGGGAGCCGAAGCCGCCGGGGATGATGATCCCATCCACCTTGCCGAGTTCATCCCACCCTCGCCCCTTCTCCAACTCCGCCGGCTGCAGCCACACGATTTCCGGCTTCACGCCGATCGCCAGCCCCGCATGCCTGACGGCTTCCCGGACGCTCATGTAGGCATCCTGCAGCTCGACGTACTTCCCCACGACGGCGACCTTCACCGGAGGCCTCAGCGTGCTGGCCTCCGCCACGAGACGCTCCCAGATCGACAGGTCTGGTGTCTGGCGCGCCTTGAGACCGAGCTTGCCCAGCACGATGTCCGCCACGCCCAGCCGCTCCAAGATGAGGGGCACTTCGTAGACCACGGGAACGGTCATCAACGGAATCACAGCCCGCAACTCCACGTCGCAGAACAACGCGATCTTGTCGCGAAGGTCATCTGCGACCGGATAATCGGAGCGGGCGACAATCATATCGGGCGAGATGCCGATGGATCGAAGCTCGCTCACGGAGTGTTGCGTGGGCTTCGTCTTCAGCTCCCCGGTGGCGCCGATGTGCGGCAAGAAGGTCACGTGGACGTAGAGCGTGTTCTCGCGTCCCGCGTCAGAGCGCATCTGGCGCAGCGCCTCCAGGAAGGGCAGGGATTCGATGTCGCCCACAGTCCCGCCGACCTCAACCAGGACGATCTCCGCCCCGGTCGCTCTGGGCACGAGCCCAATCCGCCGCTTGATCTCGTTGGTCACATGCGGGATCACCTGGATGGTGCCGCCCAGGAAGTCCCCTCGCCGCTCCTTGCCGATGACCTCAGAGTAGATCTGCCCGGTCGTGACGTTGCAGACCCGGCTCAGGCTGATGTCAACAAAGCGCTCGTAGTGGCCTAGATCGAGATCGGTCTCGGCGCCATCGTCCAGGACATAGACCTCCCCATGTTGGTACGGGCTCATCGTCCCAGGGTCGACGTTGATGTACGGATCCAGTTTCTGGATCGAAACGCTGAAGCCGCGTTCCTTGAGCAGGCGGCCAATCGTGGCGGCTGTCACGCCTTTGCCGACGGAACTGACGACCCCGCCCGTGATGAAGATGTACTTCGTCATGGACGACCTCCAGGACGCCGCGCAGGTCCCAACAAGGGCGGTGGGGAGGGCCGGTTCTCGGCTTCCTCCCCACCGCGGGCTGCTTGCGCCAGTCGAAGACAAGTCATGATCCCACTAATGGCACCAGGTCGGTTGCGGCCCGGCGCATCTCTAGGAAGATCAGCCCTAGTTTCGCCTGCTCTCGCGCCAGGACGGTTAGCACCGCGCTCTCGCCGACCGACGTCAGGATCACGTAGCCATGGTCTCCATGAATGTAGACCTGTTCGAGGTTCCGTCGGCCCAGCTCGCTGGAGATTCGCTCGCCCAGGCTCAGCATAGCCGCCGACATGGCCGACACCCGGTCTTCTTCGACATCTGAGGGGAGAGCCGAGGCCATGATCAGGCCGTCCACACTGACGACGGCGGAGGCCTCGACGTCCGGCGCGTTCGCCTGCAGGCCCCGCAGGCGCTCCACCATCATAGTGGTTCGCGACTTGCCGGATGGCGCGGTTTCGTTCGTCATGGCTAGTACACCTAGCGAAGTCTACCATGCGGGCCCGGCTTGGGCAACCGGAGGGTCCAGGGAGAGGTAGCACAAGCAGCCATCTAGCCGCCAATTCCTTTCAGCAGCGTCCCGACAACATAGGCAACGCCGGCGGCCAAGCCGCCGACCACCAGCATCTCCGTCCCGCTCTTGAGGAAGTTCCGCTCGGTAATGAAGACCTTGGCCGCCCCCAGCGCAAACAGCGCTACGGCCGAGAGGCCAAGGGAGGTCTGGAACGCCGTCCCCGGCACAATGGACGTGATAAGACCCGCCAGATACGCGCCGAGCGGAATCGAGCCGGCCACGCCGAACGCCAGGAACGTCGCCAGGGCGCTCACCAGGGGCTTGCGCTCATCGTTCATCAGGCCCAGTTCGTCGATCATCATTGCCTTGACCCATCGTTCTGGCACGCGGCTCTGGACGGCAACAAGCTGCTGGGCGTCCTGCTCGGAATAGCCCTGGCCTCGATATATCTCCAGCAGCTCGGCGCGCTCCCCCTCTGGGAAGTGCTCCACTTCCCACGCCTCCCTCGCCTCCTCTCTTTCGTAGTACTCCCGTTGGCTTTTGGCTGAGAGGTACGATCCGACTGCCATGGAGAACCCGTCCGCGAGCAGGTTGGCCAGTCCCATGATCAGGACGACACGGCTGCCCAGCTGGGCCCCGGCCACGCCACTGACGACGGCGAATGTCGTCACGATCCCATCCAGGCCGCCATAGACCATGTTGCCGATGTACTGGTCGCTTGCCCGGCCGTGCTCTTCCTTGGCCGCCTGCGCGATTCGCTCTGGGTCATGCGCCTGCGCCGAGGCCTCTTGGTTGCCCGTGGCGTAGGCCTTGCGTGCCTGGTCAAGCCTGCGCGTCAAGCTCATGTCTGACCCTCCACCCCGTCCTCTCACCTCGGCTTTCCTGCTTGCTGCGACTGCCTGACGAGACTCATGTACCTGCCGCGCCCTGTGTGCACCCGCCTCCGAGAACGCCAACCTGCGCAGAGGGCGGCAAGGCCTCAGCGGGTGAAGTAGCCAACGGCCAGCGTGCCGGGCCCCGCGTGAGTGGTGATTGCTGCCCCCACGGAGTAGATGGGAATGGCCTCAATCCCCAGCGCTGACCGCAAATCCCCCGCCAGCGCCTGAGCCCTCTCCAGCGCATCCGCGTGCATGACTGTCAAGCGGGCCTCGGCCGATCGCGGGCAGTCCTTAAGGATAAGTTCTTTCAAGCGCTCGAGCGCTCGACTGTGGGTGCGCACCTTCTCCAGGACCTCGACGCGGCCCTCCTTGAGCTGGAGGATGGGCTTGATCTGAAGCGTCCCGCCGATCAGAGCGGAGGCGCCGCCGATCCGCCCACCCTTCTGCAGATACTCCAGTGTGGCGACGAGGAAGTAGGTGCGGCCGCGGCTGATCATCGCTTCCAGCCGGGACATGATCTCCGAAGCCTCCACACCCGCCTCAGCCCACTCGGTGGCCGCCATGACCATCGAAGCCAGGTTTCCGCCGGCCGTGCGCGTGTCCAGAATCCGAATGTCGGCCTCTGGGAACGAAGTCTCTTTGGCGGTCAGCGCCGAGCGCACTGTCCCGCTGATATCGACGGAGGGGTGGATCGAGAGAACCGTCCGGGCAGCGGCCAGCTGCCGCCCGTACGAATCCGCGAAGTCCCCGACAAGGGGCGCCGCCGTGCTCGGCAGCTCCTTGGATGACTTCAACCTGCGCACGAACTCGTCATAGCTGATCTCCCGCTCCTCCAAGAAGCTCTCCTGGCCGAAGCGGATGATCTGCGGTACCACCTCAATCGCGTGCGCGGCGGCGTACTCCTGCGGCACGCAAGCCGTGGTATCGGTCACGATGCGTACCCCGGCCGCCTTGTCAGCCATGGCCCCTACCTCGCAATGATTCGATCCATGAAGTCCGGAGATGGCCCAACTGTAGCATGGAACAAACCACGGAGTCAACGCGACCTGACGAAGACGCCTGCGCCTGGCCGTGCGGCAGGGCGCCTGACCCACCGCACCCGCTTCCATCTCGCCGACACAGACTGCGACTCGGCGGGGTCATCGATCCACCGATGCTGCTGTCCCAGCCCGTCGCCGGGAACGTATGCGGCACCCTCGACCATCTTGGCACGACGATCACAGCGACCTGTCGGCACTTGGCAGCGAGCCGGTTCCCGGTGTACAATGGGTGGCGTTGGACGCGAGGATGCCCATGGTCACAGTTCACCGTGTTCTTCCCCTGCACTAGACCCCGGATCCCCTTCTAGCAGCTGCCTCTGCCAGGTATCCTTCAAGCGCAGCCATGGATCAGGGCCGGGGGTGCGGGGTATCGCCTTCCGGATGATGCCTGATCGCTTGCCTGGGAGGGCAGCTCGTCGTGACAACCGCTGCTTCGCTGCCAAGACGTGACCTAAAGCAAATGCTCACCCCGAACCGCCTCAGGGGGCTGTGGCGGCTCATGAGCGGATTCCGTCTGACCTACCTGCTGGCGACTGTAGGCCTGGGCGTGGCAGCCATCTCCAAGACCGGGACGTATCTGCTTCTGCGGCGGTATGCCGACCAGATCCTCGGGCATCGCGAGGCCACCCGATACCTTCCCTGGATCGCCCTAGGCTTCGTCGGTCTCGCACTTCTCGAGGGCGGGTTCACCTTTCTCAGCGGGCGACTGGCGGCGCTCACCGCCGAAGGCATCGTCCGGGGTCTGCGCGACTACCTGTTCGACCACATCCAGCGTTTGCCCTTCGAGTACCACGACCGGACACAGACCGGCGATCTGATTGAGCGCTCGACTTCGGATGTCGACGCGCTGCGGCGTTTCTTTTCCGACCAGGCGATCGCGGCCGGCCGGATTGTCCTGCTCTTCGTGGTGAACTTCGCCGCGCTGGCTGCGCTGCACCTGCAGCTGGCGCTCGTCTCCATTGTCATCGTGCCCGTTGTAGTTCTCCTTTCGTACTTCTTCTTCCGCAGGGTCAGCAAGGCCTACGAGGCCTACCAGGAGCAGG
>CAYQUY010000104.1:0-8394 GCA_964420755.1 uncultured Anaerolineaceae bacterium | reverse complement strand
TGTGCCCGCGGCCACCGCCGCCCCCACCAACCACCCCGGCGGGCCCCCGAACTTGGTCAACTCGTAGAACAGGCTTCTGCCCAACATGCCCATTCCAAAGGTCAGCACGAGTTCCCGCGCCCGCTCCAGCGTGATGCGGTAGTTGTAGACCCGGGCGATCCCGAGAACCATCGCCGACTGAACCGCAATCAGCGGGATGAAGTCGATGATCGGCAAGGGCGTGATGGCAATCGCCGCCGCCGTCGAGGCCGCCCGCGTGATCGAGACCCTGGCCAGCCTCCAGCGGTACTCCGGCAGCGCTGCGCCCAGTGCGGCCACGATCCCCGGTTCGCTCTTGGCCACCGCCAGGAGCACCCTTCCCACGCCGGTGCCCTCTTTGGCGCTGAGTGGGATGATCTGGTCCGCCGGAAGTCCGAGCGCCCCTGCCGCCTGCGCTATCACTGCGGTCCGCTCTTTCCGGACCAGATCCATCTTGTTCAGGGTGACCACCATCGGCCTTTCGAGCGCCAGGAGCTCTTCGAAGAGCCGCTTCTCGGCTGCATGGATGCCGTGGCTGGCATCAAACACCGCCAGCAGGACGTCCGCCTGAAGTGCCGCCGCCAGCGCTTTCTCCTTCTCCCCCTGCCCGACTGCCCCCTCGGCGTCCGCCCCGGGCGTATCCACAACGGCAAACAAGCCCGCGTCTGCCTGCCGCACCTGGCGGGTTGTGCCTGGCACCGCACTCACCACCGTGCGGTCAGCCCGCGACCGAACCAACTGGTTGTAGAGGGTCGACTTGCCCACATTGGCCGGGCCCACGACTGCCACCTGGTGCTTGTCCCCCGCCGCCAAGCGCACCTGCACCATCGCCTGGTTGATCAGCCCCCGCCACTGTTTCAGATCAACGGGCAGCACGCCCAGCGCAGCCAGCAGATTCGAGCGCACCTGCGCCGGCAGGTCCGACCACACCCTGCGCATCTCCTCAGACCAACGTCCCACAAACTCACCGAAAGGATCCTGTTGCTCCGCCATATACCTATTGTAGCCGACTTCTGCGACACCCTCTCGAATCCAGACAGCTCCGTGCCTTACCGCGGTCCTCTCTTGTGGATAACCCGCCAGGAACTGTGGAAAACGTCTCCATTTTGGGGAGAACCTCGCCCCCTCCGACAAGGGCCTACCGCCAGCCCTGGGCCGTACTCGAGTTCTAGCGCCACATCCCGGCAAGCCTCTCCCAAGTCCCTGTCCGTCACCGCACCGTTCCCATTCCCCTCACAGACCGCGTGTGGACGAGATCCCCGTTCCGCACCAGCAGCCCTGCGGCAATCCCTTGATCTGCAGTCTGCCTTTGGCATGACTCTCCCGTGCCTGTTGCATTACTCCACATTTCCCCCGTACCTACGACGACTACGAATCATCCTCCACATATGTAATACGAGAGGAATACCAAGGGTATGATTTGACGTCGCATCTCATACAACGGGGGAGGCCCTAGTGCGAAACACCAGGGCCTCCCGGAGTTTACTAGTGTGGCGAGACGGTCTATGCCCAGCCGCGGAACTGCATCGCCCGTACGACACTATCGATGGCAACCATATAAGCGGCATCGCGCATGTACACATTCCTCTCTTTCGACATCTCGAGCACAGATTTGAAGGCGCTGGTCATCTTCTCGTCGAGTCGGCTGAGAACCTCCTCGCGGGTCCAGTAGAAGTTCATGTCGTTTTGGACGCCTTCGAAGTAGGAGACCGTCACGCCGCCTGCGTTGCAGAGGAAGTCTGGAATCATGAAGATGCCGCGCGACTGGATGATCTCGTCGGCCTCGGGGGTCGTTGGGCCGTTGGCGCCCTCGGCAATAAGCTTGACGCTCTTGCTGATCTTGCCGGCATTCTCGCCAGTAATCTGGCCTTCCTTGGCCGCCGGGATAAGAACGTCCACATCCTTCGAAAGCCAGGCATCGCCCGCCTCGATGGAGTACCCGGCCTTCTTGGCCTGCTCCTTGTCGACGGTCCCATACTGATCGGTGATGCCCTGCAAGAAGACGGGGTCGATGCCGGCCTTCTTGGAGAAGGTATAGGCCTTCTGATCCTTGAGGTCCCAGCAGGAGACAGCGATGACCTTGCCGCCAAGAATGGTGCCGAAGCCGATGGCAGCATATTGGGCCACGTTGCCGAATCCCTGGATCGAGGCGGAGGTCTTGGCCGGGTCGATCTTCAGGACCTTCATCGCCTCGCGCAGGGTGTAGATGACGCCGAAGCCAGTGGCCTCGGTGCGGCCCAGCGAACCACCGGCGCCCAGGGGCTTGCCGGTGATGACACCCGGGGTGTAGACGCCGACGAGCTTGGAGTACTCGTCCATCATCCAGGCCATCATCTGGGGCGTCGTGCCGACGTCGGGGGCAGGGACATCGGTGCGGGGCCCGATGTTCTTGTAGATGGCATCGATCCAACCCCGGCACAAGCGTTCCTTCTCGCCAACGCTCAGGGTCGACGGGTCGACGACGACACCGCCTTTGCCGCCGCCGAGAGGGATATCAGCGACAGCGCACTTCCAGGTCATCCAGGTGGCCAGGGCGCGCACCGTGTCGAGGGTCTCGTCGGCGGCAAAGCGAATGCCACCCTTGGCTGGGCCCCGGGCATCGTTGTGCTGAACGCGGAAGCCGAAGAAGACCTTCAAGCTGCCGTCGTCCATCCGGACTGGGATCTGGAATTTGAACTCCCTCTTGGGCCAGCGCAGCATTTCGCGGATGCCGGCCTCGAGTTTGAGCTCGTCGGCGACGTGGTCGAACTGCTGCTGTGCCATTTCAAATGCGTTCACGGTGTTTCCCCTCGCAGAGTGAGATGGCCCCCAGTCTTTGGGGCAAGATTCGCGGCAGCTGAGAAAGGCGCCTGCGCGCTCTGGTGGAACAAGGCTGTGGCGGTGCGACTGAGCGGGGCCGTCGTGCCGGGTCGGGGCACGTCCAGCCTATTGTCAAGCGTAGCGTGGGACCTCCAGCGCGCCGAGTGATGGCTTTCACAGGCGTCAGGTGCCCTTCTCCAGGTCGCGTAGGCGCTCGGTGAGGCAGTCGTGGACGATGGCAGGATTGGCGCGGCCGGCCGAGGCCTTCATCACCTGGCCGAAGAACCACTGCTCAATGGGCCTCTTTCCCGCCAGGTATTGCGCAAGCTCGGCTGGGTGGCTGGCAAGCGCCTCTTGCACCAGGCGGTCGATCTGCACGCGGTCGCTGACCTGGGCCATGTCCCGGGAGGCGGCCAGCGAGCCGGGCGACTCCCCGGAGAGGAAGGCCAGCGCCAGGATCTCCTTGCCACTGGCGACGCTGACCTGGCCGGACTCGACCAGCCCGACCAGCTCCGCCAGGGCCGACGGAGTGACCCGGCAATCCTCGATTTCCTTGCCGGCCTGATTGAGCAGCGCGAAAAGCTCACCCGTCACCCAGTGGGCAATCTTCTGGGAGGAGAGGGTCGGGGCTGAGGCGACCGTTGCCTCGAAGTAGTCGGCGACGGCGCGGTCGGCTGTTAGGGAGACGGCGGTGGCCAGTGGCAGCCCGTAGGCCGCGACGAAGCGATCGCGGCGCGCTGCGGGGAGCTCGGGAAGGGAGGCCTGGATCCGGTCGAGCCACGCCGGATCGACGGCGAGGGGCGGCAGGTCGGGCTCAGGGAAGTAGCGGTAGTCGTCGGCTTCCTCTTTGCCGCGTTCGGGATAAGTCTGCCCGCGAACCTCGTTCCAGCGGAGCGTCTCCTGCCGGACCTGGCCGCCCTCTGCCAGGAGGCGGCTCTGGCGCTGGATCTCGAAGGCGACGGCATGCAGCATGGAGCGGAAGGAGTTGAGGTTCTTGATCTCGGTGCGCGTGCCGAGGGTCTGCGAACCGGCCGGACGGACCGAGATGTTGGCCTCGAAGCGTATGGCGCCCTTCTCCATGTCTCCGCTGGTGACACCCAGGTACCGTAGGAGCGAGCGCAGGCTGGTGGTGTAGGCCTTGATCTCATCGAGCGAGGTCAGATCCGGTTCGGTTACGACCTCCAGGAGCGGAATCCCCGAGCGGTTGTAGTCTACGAGTGAGGCGCCGGCGGGGTGGAAGAGCTTGCCGGTGTCCTCCTCGAGATGGACGCGGCGGATCCGGACTCGTTTCGAACCCTGGGGGGTCAGAATATCAAGCCAGCCGGCCTGGGCCAGGGGAAGCTCGTATTGTGAGATCTGGTAGCCCTTGGGCAGGTCCGGATAGAAATAGTTCTTGCGGGCGAACAGGCTGGTCTGCGAGACGCTGCAGTGGAGGGCGAGAGCGGCGCGCAGGGCGAACTCGACGGCCCGCTGGTTGATGACGGGGAGCGTCCCAGGCATGCCGGTGCACACCTCGCAGACGGCGGTGTTGGGCTTGGCCTCCAGGGGGTTGACGACGGGGCAGCCGCAGAACATCTTGGATTGCGTGAGCAGCTCGGCGTGGACCTCCAGGCCGATGACGGGCTCAAATGCGGCGGGTGTGCTCATCGGATCCTGCGGTTGGCGTGGTTGGTCGGCGCCATGGGGCAACCGACTCATCCGTGCCTCTCCATGAAGCGGCGCATCCGTTCAAGCGCCATCTCGATCTTCTCGTAGGCCGTAGCATAGGAGCAGCGGACGAAGTCCCCGTCGGCGCTGAATGCAGAGCCTGGCACGACCGCCACGTGCTCCTCCTCGAGCAGCTTCTCGGCGAAGGTTTCGTCGTCCATTCCGGAGGCGGTGATGGCCGGGAAGGCATAGAAGGCGCCGAGCGGTTCAAAGGTCGGCAGGCCGAGTGAGTTCAGGCCAGAAACGATGAGCTTGCGGCGCCGGTCGTATTCGGCGACCATGGCCTGGACGTGCTCCTCGCCGCGAGTGAGCGCCTCGACCCCTGCGACCTGGGAGGTCGTGGGTGAGCACATGATCGTGTACTGGTGGACTTTGCGCAGCTCGGCCAGCAGCGGGGCAGGGGCGGCGGCGTAGCCAACACGCCAGCCGGTCATGGCGTAGTCCTTCGAAAGGCCGCCCAGGACGATCGTCCGTCTGTGCATCTCTGGCAGGGAGGCAAAGCAAACGTGCCGGTGGCCGCCATAGACCAGGCGGTCGTAGATCTCGTCGGAGATGACGAGCAGGTCGTGCTTCTCGGCGAGGCGAGCGAGGGCCTCAAGGTTCGGCCGGGACATGACCGCGCCCGTGGGGTTGTTGGGGTAGCCGATGAGCAGTGCCTTGGTCTTGGAGGTGAGAAGGGGCTCAATCGCCTCGGCTCGAGCCTGGAATTGATCCTCCACCCGAGTCCGCAATGGCACGGGAACGCCGCCGGCGAAGATGACTTCCGGCTGGTAGGCGACAAAGCACGGCGTGGGGACGATCACCTCGTCGCCGGGATTGAGGGTGGCCGTGAGGGCCAGGTACAGGGCCTCCGAGACGCCGACCGTGACCAGCACTTCGCTGCGCGCCTCGTAGTGCACGCCGTACAGCCGCTGCAGATGATCGGCAATCGCCTGGCGCAGCTCCAGCGTGCCCGAGTTGGAGGTGTAGTGCGTCTCGCCGTGCTGAAGCGAGCGGATGCCTGCTTCCAGGATGTGCTGGGGGGTGACGAAATCAGGCTCGCCGATGCCGAGCGAGATCACGTCCTCCATGGTGGGGGCGATATCGAAGAATCGCCGGATGCCCGAGGGGGGTACATTGGCGACGCGCCGGGCGACAAAGTCTCGCATGCTCCTGTGCTCCTTCAGCCTTTCGATGTTCGCTGGCCAACCCCAAACGCGGTACGCCTCATGGACTTCCGCGGGAGACCAGGCGGGCTACCGCGGACGGTCCCGCCCGAGGTCATACCTGGTCGATGGACCACTCGTCCAGCGATGAGTGGTAAGCCAGATTGAAGACCCTCCCATCCTCAACTCGGACACGAAACCGCCGCCCGTCAGGGTGCTGGGACCGGGCGAGGACCTTGGAAACCGGCAAGCGCTCGCCTTCCCACCACAGGGCCACCGGACGCTCGCCGTAGGAGGTTCCTGAATGACATTCAACCGGCTCGGGCGGCACGGCACCTGTCTCCAGCGAGAGGGGCTAGGCGAAGCCAATCTCTGACGAATCCCCGACGTTCAACGACCGATCGCGCCCGACGACACGGGCATCCCGGCCGATCAGTGAGGCCGAGAGCGACGTGTCGACGATGGCGGAGCCTGCATCCACGATTGAGTTCTGGATCAACGACCGACGGATGACGCAGCCAGGGCCGATGCTGACGTGAGGGCCAATCACCGAGGACTGCACTTCCGCCGTAGGGTCGATGAAGACCGGCGGGACGACGACGATGCCTTGCCGCTGGGAGGCGAGGGCGGAGTTGTCCCGGCCATGCTCCAGCAGGTAGCGGTTCGCCTCGAGGAGCGACTCCGGTTTGCCGCAGTCCTGCCAGACCTCGACTGGCTGCACCCGCATCTGCAAGCCCTCCTCGAGCAGGATGTTCACCGCGTCGGCAAGGAAATACTCGCCCTTGAGGTGGATCTTCCGGCTCATCTGGGCGTCAATGGCCGCAATCAGGCGCTCGGCCTGCGGGAAGTAGTACACGCCGACGAGCGCTAGGTTGTTGCTCATGTCCTGGGGCTTCTCCACCAATCGGCGCACCGTCTTCTTGGTGTTGACCTCAGCTACCCCGAAGCGGCGCGGATCGGGCACGGCCTTCACCCAGGCCACCGCCTCGGCCCTTTCGCCTGGCAAGGTGGCCAGATCGGTCTCGATGAGCGTGTCGACAAAGGCGATGAGGGCGGGGCCCTGGAGATGCTCACGGGCGAGCCAGACGGCGTGTGACTGGCCGAGCAGTTCCCGCTGCTCGATGTAGCAAGCGCGGAGCTGGGGGTAGGCGCGGGAAACGTAGGCTTCCACCTGATCACCCAGGTAGCCGACGATGAAGACGACCTCGCGGATGGCCGGAAGGCGTACGACAGTGTCGAGCACATGACCCAGCACAGGCTTGCCCGCCACAGTGACCATCGGCTTGGGTTTGGACCAGGTGTGCGGGCGCAGGCGAGTGCCGGCACCAGCCATGGGGATGACGATCTTCACCCCGACGGCTGCCGAGGATTCCTGCGGTTGGGGAGGGACAGCATCGGGAATCATCGCTGAGGCTGCTCCTTATGCCACTCGGTGACGCACTGATAGGCGTGGCATGCCCGCAGCAGTGCCGCTTCACCGAGATGAGGAGCATTGAGCTGCATGCCGATGGGCAGGCCGGAGGCATCAAAGCCGACGGGGAAGGCAATGCCGGGGACGCCCGCCAGGTTGGCGGGCAGGGTGAAGACGTCCTCCAAATACATCGACAAGGGATCGTCGCCGTGGGCACCGATGGCGAATGCGGTCGTTGGCGTGACAGGGCACGCGATGAGGTCCACCCGGGCAAAGGCTTGGTCAAAGTCACCTTTGATCAGGGTGCGGACCTTCTGGGCCTGGGCATAGAAAGCGTCATAGTAGCCGGCTGAGAGAGCGTAGGTGCCAAGCATGATCCGGCGTTTGACCTCGGGGCCAAACAGTTCGCCGCGGGTGAGGGTGTACTGCTCCCAAAGGTCTTTGGATTCGGCGCGCGGCCCGTAGCGGATGCCGTCGTAGCGGGCGAGATTGGCGGAGGCTTCCGCGGGGGCGATCAGGTAGTAGACGGGTAGGGCAAGGTCGGTGTGTGGCAGCCGGATGGGCGTGACTTCGGCGCCCAGCGACCGAAAGACCTCGATCGCTTGCCGCACCGCGGCCTCGACCTCCGGCTGCGTGCCCTGGATGAAGTACTCCTCGGGCACGCCGAGGCGCACGCCGTCCAGACCGGTGCCGTCGAGGCTGAGCGCAGGCACTGGCTCGGGCATCGAGGTGGAGTCGAGGGGGTCATGCCCGGCGATCGCCGCGAACACGGGCAGCAGATCGGCCGCGGAGCGGGCGAAGCCGCCCACGGTGTCGAGCGACGAACCATAGGCGATCAGCCCATAGCGCGAGACGCGGCCGTAGGAGGTCTTGAGGCCGGTGACGCCGCAGAACGCGGCCGGCTGGCGAATTGACCCCCCGGTGTCGGTGCCGAGGGCGGCGAAGCACATTCGGGCGGCGACGGCTGCGGCCGAGCCGCCGGAGGAGCCACCTGGCACGCGGCTGCGGTCCCAGGGGTTGTGGGTCGGACCGTAGGCGGAGTTCTCGGTCGAGGAGCCCATGGCGAACTCGTCGGTGTTGGTCTTCCCCAAGACAACTGCCCCGGTGTCGATCAGACGGCGGACGCTGGTGGCCGTGTAGGGCGGCCGGAAGCCCTCAAGGATCTTGGATCCCGCTGTGGTCGGGAGGCCTTCCAGGCAAAGGACATCCTTGATGGCGACGGGGATGCCGCAGGTCAGGGGCAAAGGCTGATCAGGGGCGCGGCGCCAGTCGGCGAGGCGCTCGTCGGCAGCCTGGGCCTGCCCTAGGGCAAGG
>CAYQUY010000103.1:0-8465 GCA_964420755.1 uncultured Anaerolineaceae bacterium | reverse complement strand
GGGGAGTACTACGAGGAGGGTGATGAGGACCAGCTGCCCGAGGTGGCGCGTCCCGAGTTGCTGGATGAGCCATTTGGGTATTCGGCGATTATTGGCCAGCCCGGCCTCTATCTCGTCTGGTCAACAGATGATCTGGGCCACAGGCACTACTATGTACTTGATGATGGGAGCGATTTCTTCGAGCGTATCCAGAGAATAGTCGACGAGAACTGGGCGGCCCGGCGGGCATTGGATGCCTCAGCGCCCGAGTGGAGAGCTGTCTGGGCAATGCTAAAGGCGGCCGGAGGCTTCCTGGGAGGGTTATTCTGCGGCCTAGCTGCGCTTGCGACGATTGAGACCCCACCATTGGCCGCTGGTCTGACCGCATGCGCCGTTGGCGCATTCACGTTCATGGGCCTTTCAGGCGACCAGGCCATCGCAGCCTTTGCAGACATGAGAGCATACGAAGATAGAACAGAGGATGACCGGCTGGCGATAGAAGGGGTCTTCAGGGAGATAGGCTCTGCCCCGAATACGTACTATCGGCGGGGGCAGCCCGCTTCCTTCCTTGGGTCTTCCTGGTCCAGGCCATGCGGGTTGTGCCGGATCGCACAGATTCTCCGGAAGACCTGATCTTCGTATTCGGCCAATCAAGCTGCACGAGTCGTAGACGATGACCGGACATAGACCAGATAAGGAACGAGAACAGGACTGGGTGCGGAAGCGAGAGCTGAGCAGTCGGCGACTTGCCGGGGTGCCCACAAGGGCAGTTGGAGGGAGGAGCGCCATGCTTGAGGAACGCCGTTGGAGGAAGTGGCTGTACGTGGCACTGGCGGTCTTCGTTGAGTGGGAGCTGGCATTCGCTGCTATCGTTGCTTTCACGTATGGGAAGGTCCTATCAGCGGCAATTCCCCTGGTTGTGGCTTTTGTGGTTGTTCTCGTTGGGGCGATTGCGTTTGGGTCGCGCTTCCCTGGAGTGCGCTGGGACCCAAGCGTGAAGGTCGCACGACGCTTGCGCATTGCTCTCTTCGCAGCATACATAGGGTTTGCCGTCATGATTGTGTTGTTTGCGGTTCCGCTTGGGTTCCGCTATGTGGGGTTGGCAAGACCTTCGGCGTTCCTGGCTTTCCGAGTAGCGAACATTGGTGCGATCGTGTTGATCGTGTTGTTGGCAGTAGCCTTCGGTTGCTGGCATGCGTCTCTGAGACTCGTGGAGAGGCAAGGGGCAGAATAGGCAAACGGTCACCTGCGAAGTGGCTGGATGACGGGGCAACGAGGCTACACCGATGGCCATAGATTGAGCCATCCGGCGCGACGCTCGCCCGCACTGGTTTCCTGGTCGCACAGGAGTGACAAGGCGTGGATGCTACAGCATCCACGCTTTGTTGTTGAGGACGCACTCGCCGAATCGCCCGGCGCCGCTCAGGCCTGGAGGGAAATCCCCTTCGACTATGCGCGCCCTGGGGCCAATCGCTCGAGGGGAGCTCCCTCCAGCCGAAGCAGCCATTCCTTGGTCTTGATGCCGCCTCGGCCGGAGTAGCCGGCCAGCGAGCCATCCGAGGCCACGACGCGGTGGCAAGGGATGAGGATCGGCACCGGGTTGTGCCCGAGTGCCTGCCCCACGGCACGGGCGGACCTCGGCCGGCCGATGCGGCGCGCGATCTGGCCATAGGTCGAAACCTGCCCGCACGGGACCTTCGCCGCGGCCAGAAGCACCTGGCGCTGGAAACCGCTCAGGGCGCCAAGGTCGGTGGGCAGGGTGAGGTTCTTCCGTTCGCCCGCAAGGTAAGCACGAAGCTGGCGGGCGGCCTCGGTGACCTGCTCTGGCGCGTGGACGGGCGCTGCCCGCGTGCGGCGCTGAACCTTGCGCAGGAAGTCGGCTTCCGATGGGCCGAAGTCGACGGCAACCACCCCACGTTCGCTGACCGCCACGAAGAGGTCCCCAACGGGAGTCCCGCGGACGCGGTCATAGTAGAGTAACGAGCGTCGTTCTACCCCCAGCGCCTGGCGCATGCGGGATCGGGCATGTGCGGTGGCAGCCTCGCCCGGGCCGGCCGCATAAAGGCGATCCAGCGCCTTGGTGAGCGCATCCCCGTGGGAAGACGCTCTCGTGTGTTTCAGGTGGGGTGCTGATTCTCGGGCGTAGGTCGATCGTCTCTTCACGTCTTCTCCATTGCATTATCGTTGGAACGTTGTCCGCAGCTTCCTCAATGCCTGGTAGACGTTCGCACGAGCAGCCTCTTCGCTGGACCCCAGGGCCTGTGCGATGGAGGCATAGTCCAGGCCCTGATACTTGCGCATGATCAGAGCCGCCCGCTGTTTGTGGGGCAACGCCTCAATCGCTAGGGCGAGCTGGGCCAGTCGCTGCCGGTCGTCGAAGGCGTTGGCGACGGAAGGCCCGCTCTGGCGCATGTCGGGATCGAGATCCGCAGTGCGGGCAGCGGTCCGGGCCAGGCGCCTGGCGTGCGTGCGGGCGACGTTGGTGGCGATGCGGTAGAGCCAGGCGCGCAGGTTGGCGGCCGACCGAAGGCGAGGGTAGGCTCGATACGCCCGCAGGTAAGTCTCCTGCAGACAGTCCTCGGCTTCGTCCGTGGCACGCAGCAAACCGCCAGAGGTAGGCGAAGATCCCGCAGCTGTGAGCGTCGACAAGGTCCTCAAACAGAGGTTTGGCGGGCGTCCGTGATCGGCTCACCGCATCTCCAACAGGATTCAACCATTGCGGTGGCGGTCTTGTGAAATCCGGCTAGGCAGCCGCTGCCGATCCGGGTTTCGGCTCGCGAACGGACCGCGCCAACAGGATGAACCCAAGTGCGGCCACGAGGGCCAAAGCCAAGCCCGCGTACCAGATGGCGACCGGCGCCAGGTTGTCGTTGAGATAGCCGCCGAGGACCGGGCCGATCCCGAAGCCGATGCTCCAGGTCAGGCCGTAGATGCTCATGTAGCGACCCCGCATGTCGGCTGGGGCCAGGTTGGCGGTGAGCGCGGTCGAGGTGGGGATCATGATCATCTCTCCGATGGTCAGGATGACCATGCTCACCAGGAAGGTCGGGAAGGAGAATCCCAGAGCCACGCTGCCAACGCCTGCGGCGTAGAAGAGCGATCCGACCGCTAGTACCGGAAGGTGGCGGTAACGCTCGGTGATGCGGGTCACAAGGTACTGGAAGAGGACGACCATGGCCGCGTTGGTGGCCATAATGAATCCATACCGAGACTCCGGGACGCCGAAGTTCTCCTTGGCGTAGACCGGCAGGAGGACCATCATGAGCGAATACGCCATGGCGGGCAACGTGTAGATGGCACAGAAGGCGAGGAAGGGCCGATCGCGCAGGACGGGCCCGTAGCCTCCCGTGGTCCGGGCTTGGGTGGCGGCTTCCCTCTCCGGGACGGTCTCGGCAACGAAGAGCAGCACCAGGAGGGCAAACGCGAGCTCGGTGGCGGCGGCGATGTAGAAAGCCAGGGCGTAGGAAGCGGAGGTGACAAAGCCACCGATCGAGGGGCCAATGGCGACCCCCAGGTTGGCGATCATGCGCAGGAGGGCATAGGCCCCGGGCCGCCGCTCGGGCTCGATCATATCGGCGACCATCGACTGGCTGCCGACGTTGTAGAGCGGAGCGAACAGGCCATCGGACGCCATCAGCAGGACCCAAAAGGGTAGACTGCTGGCGAGGCTCATCAGGAACAGGTTCAGGCAGGAGGCGCCCAAGCCCAGGACCATCGCGCCTTTGCGGCCGAAGCGGTCCACCACCGGGCCAGCGACCGAGGTCGACACGATGCTGACCGCCGAGTTCATGGTGAGCAGGAGCGCGACCGTCGTGAGGGGGATATCCAGGCGCTGCCGCAGGTAGATGGTCAGGAAGGGCCAGACCATGCTGCTGCCGCTGCGGCTGATCAGCATCCCCCAGAAAAGGAGCCAGAACTGGCGAGGATATCCGGCCGTGGACCGCCGAATCCGGTTGATCACAGGACTGCTCCTGACGGATCGTTTCCTAGCCGGGAAGGGAAGCCGATTGTAGCACGCGCCTCGCTCGAATCAGGGCGACGACATCGGCTTCTTCTATTGTAGCACACTTGTTCTACGCCCGCAAGCCAGGGTTGGTTCAATCCAGTTGGTCTGGCTGAGGCGGGCCGGGGGAAGGGCGTGCACCGGGGCCAGGTGCCCGGGTCAGCCGCCGAGGATTACCCTGGGGACATCACCAGTGGCGGATCTCGGGGCCGCGGTCGCGGGCGTGCAGGAAGTCGAGGAGCACTTGGCGGCCGCGGTCGAGGATGGCAGGACCGTGAGAGGGGAGCAGGTGAAGAAAGTCGAGCTCGGCCAGGCGCTCAATGGAGACGTTGGCGAGCTTTGGGTCGGGGGTGGAGATGGCCGGCGGAGGGCCGAGGTGGCCGCGCAGGTTCATGACAGCATCGCCGCAGATCATGGCGTGGTCGGCGGGGTGCAGGAAGCCGACGTGGCCCGGTGTGTGTCCGGGCAGATGAATGACGGCCATCCCCACGGCGGATTGGCCCCGTTCCAGGTCGCGCGCGACCGGCAATTCCCAGTCACCTTGCGCCATGAAGAAGCGGCCGAACCAGAAGGCCAAGCTGTGGGGCTTCAGGCGGGCGTACTCTTCGGCGCCGGTGACGAAAGGCACCTCCTCGGCGTGGCACAGGATGGCCGGGTTCCAGGCGGTACGGAGGGACTCGAGCGCGCCGCCGTGGTCGTAGTGCGCGTGGGTGAGCAAGATTCGACTGGGACCGCGGCCACCGGTCGCTCGGGCGACGGCCGAGACAACTTGGTCCGCCGCTTCCGGGGGCCCGGCGTCGACGAGTGTCCAGCCCTCATGGTCGCGGATCAGCCATACCGCCACTGGAATGGTGACGACACCGAACAGCCTCCAGCCGACCTCGAGGCGGTAGATATGCTCGGTGACAGGGGTGAACTCAGGCATGACGTCCGAGCTGAGACTCGGTGACACCCAGCCGGGCGATCAACTCCGGCAGCTCGTACAGACTGCTGGCGGTCACCTCGGGCAGGATGGCGCCGGTGTGAGCGCGATTGGCGGGCGTGTCGGCTTCTGCCGCGAGCCAGATCTGGTGCAGGCCTACGTTCTGGGCACCGAGGATGTCGGCGGCCAGGGTGTCCCCGACCATTACGGCCTCGCAGGGCTGGATCTGCCAGACCTGCAGGAGCATGCGGAAGAGGGCCGGGTTTGGTTTGCGCAGTCCGATTGCGGCCGAAACCAGGATGGGATTGAAATAGGACCGCAGCGAGCAGCGATCGACAAGACGCTGGACATTGGCGTCGTCACCGGCGTTGGAGATCATGCCCAGCCGGTAGCCCGTCTGGCGCAGCTCGCCCAGGACATTGTAGACGCCGGGCATCACCTCCCATTGGCTTTCGGTCACCGTGTAGAAGCGAGCCACCGCTCGCTGCACGCTTTCCTCGGCAAGATCTGTCACCCCAAAGCGCGAGAGGACCATACGCAGCACCGTGGCGGTGGTCGTCTCCAGGAATGCCGTCTCGCGGCTGCGGTCGTTGAGCTCCATTGCCCGGCGGAACTCCGTCGCGAACGCAGCGGCATCGAGGTTGACGCCTTCGCGCAGGAGCTGCTCCACCAGCGCCTGTTGCGATTCTTTGAACACGATTTCCCAGGGAAAGGTCAAGCGGATGACCGTCCCTCCCAGATCGAAGATGACACCGCGAATCATCGCGCCGTCCTGCCTGCTCGGGATATGGGGATAGGATACCAGGACATCTCGGGCGTCGTCAGTAGCCCCTGGCTGGGTCGTAGCGGTTGAGCAAGGGCTGTCCGGCGAGATACCGCTGCAGGTTCTCGGCGAAGAGGGCGACGGCCCGTTCGTAGTAGTGAGCCGAGGCGCCGGCAACATGCGGTGACAGGATAACCCCCGGCATGGTCCACAGGGGGCTGTTCTCGGGCAGTGGCTCGACGGGATAGACGTCGAGGGCGACGCCCGCCAGCCGCTTCTCGCCCAGGGCCTCGACGAGGGCGCCATGATCTAGGACGCCGCCGCGCGAGACGTCAATGAGGTAGGCGCTGGGCTTCATGCTGGCCAAGATCTTCTTGCCGATGCTGCCGCGGGTTTCGGCGGTGAGAGGCAGGGTCACCACGACGAAGTCGCAGAGCGCCACCATCGAAGCCAGTGCCTCAGGCGGATACAAGCGATCGACCAGTTCGGCGTGAGGATCGCCCAGCCCCGGGGCCGAGTAGCCGTCGTCGTCCAGATGCATCAGGTCGCGCTTGGTGGCCAGGATGGTGGCGCCGAAGGGACGGCACAGACGGGCGATCTCCCGGGCGACGCTGCCGTATCCGATGAGCCCCACCGTGCTTCCCCGTAACTCGTGGGGCTGGTAGCGCTCGTAGCGGTCGTCTGCCCAACGCTTCTTGGGATCGTCTGCGGTGAAGGTCGGCAGCCGGTGGCCCAGGGCGAGGATGCACATCAGGGCGAACTCGGCCATCTGGGGCATGGCCGCGCCGCTGAGTGTGGTGATGAGGATGTCACTGCTGAAGAGGGGATGCTGCTCGACGTGGTCAACGCCTGCAAAGTGAAACTGAATCCAACGCAGGTTGGGGACCGCTTCCGGGTCCGGAAGGGCCCTGTGCGTGTACAGGACCTCGATGTCGGGAAGCAGATCACGGGGCAGTTCCTCCGCCCGGCGGGCGGGATATACGAACAGGCGGAGACGAGGCGAGACCGCCTGGAGGCGCTCGACGAGAGGCTGAGGAAAGGGCAGGGTGATAAGGACAGGGACGTCGGCCATAGGCCGGATTGTACAACATCGGGGGGAGGCGGGCGAGGTTGCCAGGCCGAGAGAGGAGTTGTCCGCGGGCGGCTAGCCTCGAGCCGGTCAGCGGAACCCCAGCCTCTCGCGAGCGGGGAGGCCGAGGCCAAATGGATGTGGGATATGTGGGATTCGTGTGGGATATCGCCGCCTCGAGGTAGCCGCTAGGCGTGGGCGGCCTCCCGCCCATTTGCAAGCGAACGTGCCCGCTGCTGCGACGACGCGGACAAGGGCGGGGGATGGCGTTGGAAGCCAGCTTCCATTAAAGGAGAGCGGGAAGCTATTCGGGAGAAAGGCGTCGCTTCATCACAGTGACCACGTTCTCCCGGTTGCCGTGCCACGCTGGCGGTCGCTTCTCGAGGGGCTCGAAGCCCAGACGCTTCCAGAAGCGGCGGGCCCTCTCGTTCTGTTCGACGACTCCCAGCAGGATGCTCTGAGCGCTTTGTCCCGCGGCCCAGGTCTCAAATGCGACATACAACCTTGTACCCAGGCCTCGACCTCGGTGCGGCGGACTGAGAAGCATCAGACCGATGAACCAGTCGCGCGGGTGGGGGTGGTCACGAATGACGTCCAGGACGCCGACTAGGCCGGCCGGTTCCGTGAAGACCCCGAAGACGAACTTGTCTTCCGGGCCTCTCCCTTCCGGACGCTCAGCTAAGAGAGACGCGGCGGCCGAAGGTCCAGGGGGCAGACCGGTGACCAACTCGAAGTAGTCCGCGCAGTCTTCTAGCAGTGCTTGCACGAGCGCCTCGTCCCCGGGCTGGAGGAGCCTGATCTGCGATCCTGGAAGGGCGAGAGAGACTTCAGCCCGGGCGTCCATTGAGGTCCTCTCTAGCCTGGCTCCTTCGGGTCAGGACGCAGCGATCGCCAGAAGCATCCCGATGGTGATCAGTCCCATCGAGGCCCAGGTGAGCCAGGTGGCGGGCTGAGCGAGTTCGAAGGCCAGGGCGATCGACGGAAGAGTCATCAGGGCGAAGGCGAGGAGCTGCCAAGGGAGCCGATCCGCCTGGCGGGAAGGAGGCTCGGGTTTCATGGGCCCATCAAGCGGATCCACGCCCAGGCGATGAGGCTGACGCCGAGGACAAGGATGCCGACGTAGACGAGCAGCCGGCGCATGACGTCGCCCTCACGAACGGCGCCGTTGGAGCTGCTCGTGCCGACCACGATCTTCGTCGGCGCGACGACGGAGCCAATGGCCCCGCCAGCAGTCTGGGCACCCAGGATCACCGCAACGGGAAGGCGCAGGATCTCCGCCGTCCGCCGCTGGATCATGGCGAGCAGGAGGTTCGAGTTCGTGTTCGTGCCGCTGATGAAGGCGCCCAGCGCGCCAATCCAGGGTGAGGCCAGTGGGAAGAGCCCACCGGCGCCCTGAGCCAATCCCTGCGCCAGGCTGTCGGTCATCCCGGCGTGCTCCATGACGACCGCCAGGCCGATCATGGCCACGATGGCCAGGCTTCCGGACAGCACGCCTCGCACCGTGCTGGTGAGGATTCGTTTCGCTGCACCGGGCCGGAACAGACCGGCTCGGCGATACAGGATGTAGGTGACAAGCGAGCTGTAGCCAAGGATCGCGCCCGCGTTCCGGAAGATGAGGAGGCGCGAGCTAGCGCCGGCGGCTGTCAGGAACCCGCGAGCGGTGCGAGTCGCCGGCAGAGGCATCTGGAAGGCGACCCGACCGAGAAAGGCCCGGAGTGGCGGGTAGAGT
>CAYQUY010000102.1:0-8501 GCA_964420755.1 uncultured Anaerolineaceae bacterium | reverse complement strand
GCCCGCGGCCTCCTGTCTTGCGCAGGGGCACGACATGTCGTGCCCCTACGCGTCGACCCCAACCCATCCCCCCGCGTGACATTCTCCAGCCGCGCGCGCCCCGCCGGCGGAGGCGTGGGGGTCGACGAGGCCCCTGCTACCGACCCCAGACGGGGAGAAGGACGATAGCTCTTCTAGGGACTTCCGGCACGCGACAATGGCGCAGCGCAGGCAAACCGACAACCGAGGAGAGGCCTCACCATGCTCGCCTCTCGCGCTCTTCCACCTCGAGCTTCTGCGTACGCTCCTAGGGCGCGAGCCTGACCTCGACGACGACCATCCGATGGTCCGAGGCGAGCGACTCGGCGACCCAGGCGCTTGCCGGCTCCACCCCGCGCAGCCAGACGAAGTCGATGCGCAAGCGGGGCTCGATCGCAGGGTCAGTGAGGGGCGCCAGCTCGATGCCGAGGGCAGCGAAGGGATCGAGAAAGCCGGCCTCCTGCACCGCGGCAACGACCGGGCTGCCGGGCTCGGCGTTGAAGTCGCCCCCGAACGACGCCGGCGATCGATCCCCGATGAAGGCCAGGGCCTCGCCGATCTGGCGCAGGGTGTCCTCGTTTGAGAGGCCCATCCAGATGCCAAAGGCATGGAGCGGCTGGCCGTTCACGACCAGAGGAACGTGCACGATGCCGGTCTGCTCCTGCAGGCTGGTCAGCAGTTGCCACTCCGGCAGGACCTGCGGGCCGCGATAGAGGAGGGCGATGCCCGTCAGGTGCTCGACGGCCGACAAGTAGGCCGCGTTCATGCGCAGGCGCCGGGCCAGATAGAGCGCATCGTCGACGGCGTAGCTTGTCAGCCTGCCAGTGTCGACCTCCTGGAGTGCGACGACGTCCACGCCATTGGCCTCGATCGTCTGGGCGATCTGCTCCAGGGTGAAGTGCCAGGCCCTATCGTAGCCATAGTGCATATTGTAGGTCGCCAGACGAAGGGTTCCGGTTTCCGGCAGGGGATCCGCCGGCCTTGGCCAAACCGCTGTCACCGCCAGCGCCAGCGCCGCCACACCGACCAGAAGTATGATCCCGGTGCGCGCCGAGAGGTCGCTCCACGACGGGACAGCCGCTTTCTGCACCAGGACGCCGATCCCAGCCACCAGCCCGGCCAGGAGGTAGACGGCCCATCCCATCCCACGCATCAGCGGAACCGCGTACGGATAGGTGAAGGCGAAGGCGTTCAGGAAGTTCAGGACGAGAAGAAGGGCCAGCCCAAGGGCCAGAGTGGAGGCGGAGCCCTCCTTTCCCTTGCCGCGGCCGTCGAGGATGCCAACCAGGCAAGCCAGCGCCGCCGCCTGGGCCAGGATGAGGCCCGTGGCCGAGACAGCCCCCTTGGTGAAGTAGCCGAGCATCAGGCCAATCGGGAGCGCCCCAATGGCCCCGGCCCGGGCCCAGCCGGAGGTGGCTAGGAGACGGTTGAGCTCGAATCGGATCCTGGGGACAAGTGGGGCCATGGTCAATGCCATCAGTAGCGGGGCTATCACAGGATAGGGCGCATTGCTCCACCGTGAGACGGCATTGCCCAGGCTGAGCAGCGAGGACTCGAGGAACAGCGCGGCGCCGATCCCCAGGGCGGCCCAGGCCCCAAGACCACTTGGCCGAATATCCCCGGCCGCGTTCCGCCGGGCGACTGCCACCGCTACGCCAATGACCGCCACCGAACAGGCAATCTGCGGGACCAGCGCCTCCGGGCGCAGGCTGACATCATAGGTCTGGCCCGCGATCCGCAGCAGCTGATCGAGAGCCAGAGCTCCACCCAGCGCGGGGAAGGCCATGCTCCGGCGCGCGGCCAGCAGCCCGGAGAGATACAGGCCGCCTGCCGCCAGGACGATCAGGCACGCCCAATAGCGGACATCGGCGTCGTTCACCGACAGCCCGATGCGGCCGAGAGCCGCCAGGCACGCCATCGCTCCAAGCCAGGGCCGCTGCCACTCTCTGGGCGCTGCCAGCGGCGCCAACAGCGCCAGCAGCGCCAGCGCGACGGAGACAGGCAGCCACAGGGTGGGAGAGCCGGCGAAGATCTGGTCGTAGATGATGCCGAACAGGACCGAGAGGATCACTCGAATAGCCTGGACGAAGAACAGGAGGACCGATGTGGCCTCAACGGCCCGGAGCAACCGGTGCTGCATCATGCGACCTCCGATGAGGTAACTGTGCGATCGTTAGAGTATCGCGCCAATGAGCAACAGGCGGGGCAGCCGTTGGCTGCCCCGCCAGACTCGCCGCCTAACACACCGGGTCACACCTCGTATTGTGTGTCCAGGTACCAGTGGAGGACGTGCTCGATCATGCCCGCCGTCTCGACCGAGGCGACCATGCCATAGACCGGGCCGATGCCGTCGGGGGCCTGCGGATTCTCCTTCACATACTCTACCGCTGCCTTGAGGTCCCGGATCAAGCGCTCCTTGACGCCGGACTGGGTGTGGCGCAGGGTGACACACAGGTGGATAGCCGGCGGCAGATGCAGCCCGTTGAGGCCCCACTTCCTCTCGGTCATGTACTCCAGCACCTGGAAGATGTTGAGGCTGTCGGAGAGGAAAGCGATGACGAAGGTCGGATCGCCGATCACCTCCAACTCAGGAATGCCTGCGATCTCGTTCTTGATCCAGGTCGCGGTTTCCATGATTCGGCGGGCCGCTTCCAGGTAACCCTCCTCGCCGATCGAGACCATGGCCGCCCAACAGGCAGCGCTGAGGCCTCCCGGACGACTGCCGGCAAAGGTCGGGGAGTTGTAGAGCCCGCCCGCCCAATCAGTGATCGTGAAGTACTGGAAGTGGCGCAGGTCGCGGTTGCGGTAGAGGATGACCGACGTCCCCTTGGCCGCGTAGCCATACTTGTGGGTATCGGCCGAGATCGAGGTGAGGCCGGGGAGGCGGAAGTCGAAGGGCGGAACCGGGTAGCCCAGCTTCTCAGCCCAGGGCAGGATGAAGCCGCCCAGGCAGGCGTCAGTATGGAAGCCGATCTCATGCCTACGGGCTAGCTCCGACAGCTCCTCAATGGGGTCGACCAGCCCGTGGGGGAAGGGAGGCGCCGAGCCGACCAGGGCGATGGTGTTGGGGGTGATGGCCTTCTCGGTCGCGGCCACGTCGGCCCGGAAGTCGGGACCCGTCGGAATGCGGATGATCTTGATGCCGAAGTAGTCGCCGGCCTTGACGAAGGCGGCATGGGCCGTGGTGGGGACGATGATCTCGGGCTGGGTGATGCCCTTGGTCTCGCGGGCCCAGTCGCGGTAGGTCTTCATGGCCAGCAGGATGCTCTCGGTGCCTCCGGAGGAGAGCGTCCCACAGATCTCGCTCGAGTCGGTGGCCTTGTCGGCGCCGAGCATCCCCGCCGTCATGGAGACGATCTCGGCCTCGAACTTGGTGGTGCTGGGGAAGACATCCGGGTGGAGCGGGTTGCTCTGCGAGTTGAGCGCGTAGACCCGGTTGAGGAAGTCAATGTGCTCCTCGTCACCGTGGTAGACGGCGCCAGAGATATAGCCCTTCTTCCACTTGGTGGCCTCGACGGCAGTTATCCTCTCCATGTCCTTGAGGATCTTCTCCCGTTCCACCCCAACCTTCGGGATGCGGGGGTAGGCGGTGAACCGCCGCCTATAGGGCTTGAGCGACTTCTCGATGTTCCCCATCAAATCTGCGGACCGATCGATCTCCATCCACATCCTCCAACGAACAGGCCATGTTCCCCACTGCGGTCACCGGCCGCGCCATGCCGCCCTGAATCGGGACGGGCCATTCGCCCGGATCGCCCTAAGCACGGGCCCGGTTCAGACGCTTGTAGATGGCCTTGTTCTGCTTGTACAAGTTGGTGAACTCCAGGAACATCTCGTCGTAGAGCTTCCGGTTGGCCGGGTTCGGCCGGTACTCGGCCTGAAACTGGACAAGCTTGGGTATATCACTGAAGTGGATGTGCCCCAGTCCCACAGCGGCGATGAAGGCGGCCCCCTGGGCAGCAGCCTGGATCGGGTTCTTCCCCTGCCTGATCGTCCGGTCAAGCACGTCGGCGTGGATCTGGCACCACAGGTTGGAGCTGGCCCCCCCGCCCACCATGCTGATCGTGTCCATCCTGCGCCCACAGAACTTCTCGACCGGGCCAAGCATCCAACGGCTGTTAAAGGCCACCCCCTCCATGACGGCGCGCACAAGGTCCTGGCGCGTGTTCTCCAGCGATAGGTTGTGGACTCCGGCCCGGATGTAGGGATCGTCGACCGGTGCCCGCTCGCCATAGATCCAAGGCGTGTAGATCAGGCCCTGGCAGCCAGGGGGAGCCTGCTCCGCCGTCCGGTTGAGGGCGGCGAAGAAGTCCTCCGGCTTTCCGGCCGACAAGGGGTCAGCGGGGAAGAGGATGTTGTCCCGCAGAAAGGTCAGATTGACGCCGGCGGCCTCCTGCTCAGCGCACAGCAGGTAGCGGTCGGGGATCACGCAGGGCAGGGAGGCCATCTTGCTGAAGAGGTCCGTCTTCATGAAAGGCACGTGGACGGTCATGAAGGCGGAAGTGGATACCGACAGGTGGGCCTGGTAGTCCTCGACAGCCCCCGAGCCAACGGCGGCCGCCGGAAGGTCAAAGGCCCCCGCCACTACCTGCACCTCTGGCTTCAGGCCCAGCTCCTTGGCCACCTCGGGCCGCAGCGGTCCCAGCACGTCAATGCAGCGACGGATCTCGGGCAGCTTATCGGGGTCGATCCCAGTCGCCTGGATCAGGCCGGGGTGGTAGCGAATGTGCTCCGGATCCCGGTTGTCGGTGAGCCAGGACATCCCGATGGTGTCGCTGGTGGCGACGAACTTCCCGGTCAGGCACAGATCGATGTAGTCGACGACATCCAGGAACTTGTAGGTGCTCCTGTAGATCTCGGGCGCCTCGTGCATCAGGTAGAGGACGTGCCCGACCAGGTCCTTGCCGGAGAGGGAGGGCACCCCGCCAGTGAGGCGGACCCAGCGCAGGAGTTTGAAAAGGTCGTAGCCTTCGATGTTCAGGGGCCCGCTGACCAGTTTCTGGGCCAGCTCCGCCCCGCGCGAGTCGAGCCAGATCATGGCGTTGGCCAGACACTCGCCGGAGCGATCGACCGGGATAGCCGCCGCGCCTTGGGTGGCGGCGCAGACGGCGACCACCCGGTCCACCGGCACGAGTTCTTTGCCCAAGAGCCGGCCGGTGGCCTTGGTGATAGCCCGCCACCAGTCGTTTGGATCCTGCTCCGCCCCACCGTTGGGAAGCACATGGAGGGCAAGGGGCTCCGCCTCCCAGCCAGCCACCTCTCCATGGATCGAGACCAGGGCGACCTTCGCCCCAGACGTCCCCAGGTCAATCGCCAGGATGTATTTCTCTTGAGGGGTCATCGTCGATCCCTTCTGCCCGTGGCCTTCGCGATCCGGGCGAACGTCGGACAGCACGACCCGGAGCAGCGCCCTCGCGGGTTCTGTGCCCTGGGCCTGACCCCGCGCCGCTCGAGGCCCCGGCCCACGATGCGGCTTGTATAGCTTATGGACATTATAGTAGAATCCGGTTGCACAGTGCAACTGCCAAAACCGACCGCGGGCAGGGGAGCAACCCGGAATGACCCAGCCGGACTTCAGCCTCGATCTCGACCGCCGCCGGGCACAGACGCTGCGCGAGCAGGCCCGCAATGCGATTCAACAGGCCATCCGCCGGGGACGACCAGGGTTCCGCCTCGGCGACCGGCTAACCACGCTCGAGCTCTCCCGCCGCAACCCGATCCACCGCAACACCCTCATCCACGCCATGGGCGACCTGGTCCGCCTCGGCTACCTGCGCCGGCTGCCCAACCGGGGCTTTGAGATCGTCGAAACCGCCCCCGAGCGGCCGGCATTGCTCACCCGCCATATGCTCTCCCTGACCGAGGTGGCCGAGGGCAATGGCCTGGAGACCTGCTCGAAGGTGATCTCCGAGCAGTGCGGCCACCGGCAGGCGCGAGAGCTGAGGGGCGCCCTCGGGCGCGTCCGGGATGACCTCGGCCTCAACCCAGGGGACCTCGTCAGCATTCTCAGCCGGAGGCGCCTGATGAGGAAGCCGCGCCAACGGCAATGGCGGCTGGTCGCCATCGAGCAGTCCTTCACTCCCGCCACCCTGCTTCCGGGCTTTCTTGAGACCGGCTTGCGCGAGATCGAGGAGACGGGCGACTTCTCCGTCTACCGGACGTTGCGCCGCGCCTTCCCCAACGATGAGTTCTTCCGGGCACACTACGAGATCTCCATGGGCCCGCTGCCTGGGGCGCTCGCCCTGTACTGGCGGTCCCCCAACCCTCCCATGAACGTCCTCTCGGTCACCTACGGCACGCAAGGTCCCATCGAGTTCGCCCAGACCTGGTTCGACCCCACTCGCGCCGTCCTGGTGGCCGGCTCGCTCGACGTCCGAGTACGGTAGCGCCACCGCCCCCGGCCCGCTCCAGCTGCCCCTTGGCGCCGTCCAGCGAGCAGATGTCCTTCCCTGCAGGCCTCGCTTAGCTTCGAACAACGAGACTGTCACAAAGGCCCTCGCGTACCCGGAGACACGGCCTAGCTTGCTGCCCAGGCCCTCCCGGCCTAGGAGCTGCCATGAATCGCCACGAACGCAGCCGCCGCCGCACGCCTCTGCGAGCGGCTGTGTTCCCGCGACGAGCAGGGCTGTAGCGCAGATATGCGGGAGGCACACGCGGATGGGTGAGTTCTGAGGGAGGCCGGTCGGTCTCGGGCGCCGTTCCGGTTCTTGCGACTATCCCATCTAGCGGTAGAAGTCCTGAAGCTCCTTCACCGGAAGCGTAATCAGCCCCTCCTTCTCTTCGCCCACCTGGCACACCCGCTCCGGCTTGCACCCAACCAAGTAGGCACAATACGCGGCCGCCAGCGCGTCGAGCTCGTCATGATCGAGCAGACCTTCGAGAGGCAATTCACCCCGTAGCAGGTGATGCTGGGTGATCTCCTCCAAGACCTTCAGCGGATCCGAGATGTCAATGCCTTGCAGATAGAGCACGAGTTGCCGCTGGAGCCGGCCCTCTAGAGTCCGCTTCAGGAACGGCCGGCGACCCAGAAGCACCGCATAGCAGGCGTGCGGGTGAACCTCCAGCATGGTCCTGGGCTGGACCTCCTCCCCTTGCACGAAGAAGCCATACCCCATGTCCGTCAGCCTCCGGTAGAGGGCGAACCCCGTGCGGATCCACTTGGGCGCGGCCTCCTCCCGGTCCGGCGTGTTGTAGAGGCGGATGTTGCGGCGGCGGAGCTCGTACTCACACACCTTCCACTGTCCCCAGCTGCGCCCATTTGGCGCCAGGTCGAACCGCCGTCGCACCTCGGCATTGAGCATGCGCCTCTGGTTCGGCGACTGGGGTGCGTCCACGGCAACCACCGCCGCCTCCAGGCCACCGACGAAAGCCAGCACTGCCTCGAGGTCACCCTCCTTCAGGGCCACCAGCCTCAGGTCGTGATCGAGCACGGCGTAGTGCATCGGGCGGACGCCTGCGGTCGGGTCAATCCCCACATACATGGACTTGTCAAACAGCATGGCTCCTCCTCACGCCTGCCGCGCTCGAACCGCCTCGGCGAATGCCTCCCAGGCGGCGATGTCGGTGTGGTAAGGCGCAAGCCAGGGTTTCTCAGCTGCCTCACGTAGAGCCGCCCGAACGCTGCGCCCTGAGCAGATTCGATAGGCGACGTAGGCCCAGCGGGCGCGGTGCCGCCCCAGGCTGCTGTGCAGGAGCACCTTGTGTCCTCCCGCCAGACAATCCATCACGAAAGTCCCCGCCAGCCAGCGTTCATCCACACCCGCCTGCTCTTCGGCCTCAAGGTTGATCCACAGGAAGGCCATCGGGGAGGCGCCCTGAAAAGCATCGGGGGTTCCCGGCCGGAGATGAACGACAGCCGTGATGCCCGTCTGCCCGGCGAAGTCCTGCCAGGTCGCCGGGATGTGATCCCCTCCCCCAGCGTAGATCGCCTCGTGAACCCAGGTCACGACTCGGCCTCAGGCCTCCCGTCTGGCATGCGTCCGGCCGCATCTGAAGTGTGAGTATACAACGCCCCCTCGACGGCGGCGAGCGATGCGACTATACTTGATCGCAGGCTGGTCTGGCGGTTGGCCGGTGTTGTCTTGCATCGAACTCGCCTCCAGCCGCCCACTTGTGTTTCAGAGAGCTTCCTCAACCCAAGGCGTCCAGGCCTCCTCGGGCGCCTCGCTCAACAACGGACCGCACCCGCTGTTCCAGACACCGTCTCAGGAGGTTTCACGCATGGCCACCCGCAAGTCGAAGAAGGGCTCATCGTTCAAGCTCACCTATGCCACCATGTTCAGCCCGCCCGAGGAACTCCACACCCGATTCGAACAGGCCCTGGCCAAGATCAAGCGACAGATGGGCCAGGAGCGTGGCATGATCATCGGCGGCAAGGAAGTGCGCGCCCGCGAGAAGTTCTCGGACCGGTCGCCGGTGAACCAGGATTGGGTGCTAGGGGTCTGCCAGAAGGGCACCCCAGAGCATGCGCATCAGGCGGACAC
>CAYQUY010000101.1:0-8548 GCA_964420755.1 uncultured Anaerolineaceae bacterium | reverse complement strand
GCCCCTATGATACCCCACAATCCCGGCCATACCCCTCCCCCGCTCTCCCGCGTCTCAACCGATAGGACCACGTTATAATCCGCGCCATGAAGTATCACATCTGGACCGAAGGCTGCCAGATGAATGTTGCTGATTCGCGTCGGGTGGCTTCGGCGCTGGAGGGCCTGGGTTATCAGCCCACCGCTTCGCCCGAGGAGGCCGACGTCATCGTCCTCAACACCTGCGTCGTTCGCCAGAGCGCCGAGGACAAGGCCTACGGCAGGCTCACCTCTCTCCGGCCCCTGAAGGAACGGCGACCGGAGGTGGTGCTCAACCTGATGGGCTGCCTGGTGGGCGTGGGGGGTAGCAACCGTCTGCGGCAACGGTTCCCCTACGTCGACGTCTTCTCGCCGCCCTCAGATCCGACCCCGCTGTTGAATCACCTCGCCCGGGCCGATGGCCGGTCGCAGGTCGAGGGCGAGACCGAGGCGCTTCGCCGGCTGCTGGACGGGGAGCCTGTGCTGCCCCAGGCCGAAAGAGGCCGTCTCGTTGCAGCGCCAGTCCCGGTTGTCCTCGGCTGCTCCCGTGCCTGCGCCTTTTGCATCATCCCTCTGCGCCGAGGAGGTGAACGCAGCCGGCCGGAAGAGCAGGTCGTGGCCGAGGTGCGATCGCTCGTCTCTCAGGGGGTCCGCGAGGTGACCCTGCTCGGCCAGATCGTCGATCGTTACGGTAAGGACCTGCCCGATGGCCCCAATCTGGCTGACCTACTGCGAAGACTGCACGAAATCCCGGAACTTGAGCGAATCCGCTTCCTGACCTCCCATCCCAGCTGGTTCAGCGACGAGTTGCTGGAGGCAGTGGCGGACCTTCCCAAGGTTTGCGAGCACCTCGAGATCCCGGTCCAGGCCGGTGACGACGCCGTCTTGGCGGCGATGAGAAGAGGCTACACCGCCGACGACTACCGTCGCCTGGTTGAGCGCATCCGCCGGCGCTTGCCCCAGGCGGGGATCGCCACCGATGTCATCGTTGGCTTCCCAGGTGAAAGCCGCGGGCAGTTCCAGCGCACCTACGATCTCCTGGCCGAGCTGCGTCTGGACGTTGCCCACCTGGCGCGCTACTCCCCCCGGCCAGGAACGTTCTCGGCGCGACGCATGGCTGACGACGTCCCCGGGGCCGAGAAGACGGCTCGTTTCCGCGCCCTTGAAGACCTCCAGGCCTCGATCGCTGGCGAGATCAACGCCGCCTTACTGGGGCGCACGGTGGAGGTGCTCGTCGAGGATGCCTACCGAGGCCGCTGGAAAGGCCGTACCCGCACCAACAAGCTGGTCATCTTCGACATCCCCGCCAAGCCAGGGCTGCCCGACGGCACGGTCTCCGGCTTCAGGGGGCGCTTGGTCGAAGTCCTCGTCGAATGGACGGGGCCCTGGAGCCTGGTTGGCCGTCTTGCGGGCGGCTGCGCACGTTGAGCGACGACGGCCCCAGGGGGCAGCGCCGCAACCCCGCATCCTCAGGACCCTTTCCAGGGCAGGATTCGATGCACTGCGGGCCCAAACAACATAATCTTCCTCGGCCCAGCTTGACGCAACCCCTGTTCCAATGTAGCATTCCGGGCCAGGTGCATGTGTTGGGAGCCGGGCGCGCCCTTTTCGGCCCGGCAGGTCAAGGGCACTCAGGAGGAGAATGATGAAGACTCCATTTCGCCGATCTCTGCTGCCCACGGTCCTGGCGATCGCCGGCATTGTTCTGGCAAGCTGCAACATGCCGCAGGCTTCGCCCACGGTTGATCTGAACGCCACATTCGCCCGCCAGACCGTCGACGCCCTGCTCACGCCGCAGGGAGAGACACCGCAGGGACAGACGCCGGGCGCTCCATCACCGACGACCGAAGTGCCTCCCTCGGACACGCCCGTCCCACCGACCAACACGCCACTGCCGCCAACCATCACGCCGACAGCCACCGCAACCCCCATCCCCTGCGATCGGGCGGCCTTTGTCACCGACGTCAATTACCCGGATGGGACCGACGTGCAACCTGGCACGACCTTCACCAAGATATGGCGGCTCCGCAACAATGGGTCGTGCACGTGGACCTCGGGCTATATGCTGGTGTTCGATCACGGCGACGCGATGGGTGCCGCCGCCACCTATTCGCTCACCTCGGGGTCCGTCGCTCCAGGCCAAACCCTCGACGTCCAGCTCCAGCTGACTGCCCCGACAACGCCAGGGTCGTACAAGGGCTATTGGAGGCTACGCAATCCCTCGGGCGTTCTCTTCGGCATCGGGCCGGCTGGCGACCAGGCCTTCTGGGTCGCGATCGATGTCGTCCCGGCCATAACCACCGTTACCCTGACGGCCCTCTCCGGCGAGAGCGGCTCAGTACGGTCGGGCGGGGGCGTCCTTTCCCCCCGGAACGTCGGTGATACCTCCGACAACCAGTCGTCCCAGGGCTTCTTCTCCTTCGACATCTCGGGCATTCCCGCCGGTTCGACCATCACCGACGTGCGCTTCAACTTCACTGGCTACGACACCCTCGGCAATCCCTTTGCGGATCTGGGTTGCCTGTCCCTGTACAAGCAGGACTATGGCTCCCTGGATGCGGGCGACTTCTTCTCAGGATCCCCCTCCGGCGCCATGATTCGCCTCTGCAGCACCGGCGATCTCGGATCCGCCGTGGCGGACCACGATTTCGTCACCACCCTCCAGAGTAAGGTCGGCACCTCCCGGTACCAGATCCGCGCGCAGTTCGACACGGCACTGTCGTCCGACGCGGAGGCCGACATGGTCCGGTTCCCCTTGATCGTCATGACGGTGAGCTACTACACGACGCCATAGGCTAGCGCAGGCTGCAGGGCCAGCCCCCTTCCATCTCCCCGCTCGCCAGTTGCGAGCGGGGAGATGGTGTCCTCGAGGCGAAGCACACCAGGACCCTTCCAGAGCGGCCAACCCGAGCGACGTGAGATGAGCCAGCGCCTCCTCTCAGCCAGCGACCGAAGGCGGGCCTACTCCAGCAGCCCCCGAGGGGCGCGCGCGACCGCCGCCTTGATGCTCGGCCTGGCGGTGCTCTGCGCGGCCTGCAACCTCCCCACAACGCCGAGCGCATCATCTCCAGCACCGCTCGCCCTCACGGCGCAGGTCGCTGGCTCCTTGGCTCCCAGGCCCTCCGGCGGCGGGACCGCCGTAGCCTCCACGGGCTCACCCCCGGCAAGCGTCACAGTCCCCTCCACGCCTGTCTCACCAATGGCCACTCCATCATGCTCAGACCGAGCCGCGTTTGTCGACGACGTGACGATCCCAGATGGAGCCGCCATCTCGGCGGGAGAGCAGTTCGTCAAGATCTGGCGGTTGCAGAATGCGGGAACCTGCTCCTGGACGCCGGACTACGCGCTGGTCTTCTTCGGCGGAGAGCGCATGGACGCCCCTGCCGAGATCGCCCTGGGCGTCGTCGTCCCACCGGGGGCGATGATCGACCTGGCCGTAGATATGACCGCGCCGATGGCGCCCGGCGTCTATCAGGGCTTCTGGCGGCTGCGCAATCCGGCCGGCGGCCACTTTGGCATCGGCCCCGCTGGCGATCAGTCCTTCTGGGTGAAGATCACCGTCGTCGCTAGCGAGACTGCCTCGCCCACCGTCACGTTGACGCCGACGCCTTCGCCCACGCCGGCGATTCTCGCCAGCGGCAGCCTGGACCTTGTGCCTGGTTCCTCGGCGGATCTCGACGCAGGCGCCCTCAACCCCGCATCTGGAGCGGACCTGCTCTACGAGGGTAGTTCCAGCGCCGACCGCCTCCTGAGGCCGTCGGACGGCGCACGGCTGGGGCTGTTCTCCCCCTCCCCCAGCATCCCCACTCTGACCGACTGCCTGGCTGCCCCCCTGTCAGGCGACGCTGTGCCTGCCTCCGCCCTCTCCGTCGGCAGCGTCGTCTGCTACCTGACCAATCAGCGGCACCCGGGGTACCTGGTCGTCAGCGAGGTCAACGGGACGCTCAGCTTCAGCTTCCTCACCTGGCTGCCTTGAACGCCGCCCCTTCTCTGTCCGCGCCGGAGCGCATCGCGCGGTGCTAGAATTGGGGTGGCGGCCGCAGACTGACAGGGCAACGCAATATTGCGGAAACTTCCCGCCCTCGCCGAGGAGAGATGGCCTGCCGCTCGTCAGTCGATGATCCCCGAGGAACGCAATGCCCGACAAGCCGCGCCTGTTCCTGATCGACGGCCACGCTCTCGCCTACCGCACCTACTTCGCGCTGACGCGAGCCTCTGATGGCTCCCGCTGGACAACCAAGGCAGGTGAGCCCACGGCGGGGACCTACGGTTTCACCTCCGTGTTGTTTCGCCTGCTCGAGCAAGACGCTCCCGAGTACCTGGCCGTCTCCTTCGACACCGGCCGCACCTTCCGCGACGATCTGTACGAGGACTACAAGGCCACCCGCGACAAGATGCCGGAGGATCTCCGCCCACAACTCGATCGGATCCGCGAAGTTGTCTCCACCTTCAACATACCGGTCCTGGAGGCCGAAGGCTTCGAGGCCGATGACGTCCTCGGTACGGTCGCCAGGCGAGCCGCGGCCCAGGGAACACGTGTGATTATCTTGACCGGTGACCGAGACCTGCTGCAGCTCGTCGACGACAACATCACCATTCGCCTGGCCGGCCAGAAACTGGCCGAGGCCAGCGACTATGATGCAGCCGAGGTCGAGCAAAGGTTCGGCGTCCGCCCAGAGCAGCTGGTCGATTTCAAGGCGCTTGTGGGCGACACCAGTGACAACATCCCTGGGGTCAAGGGGATAGGGGAGAAGACCGCCGCCCAACTGCTGAAGGCGTATGGCAGCCTGGACGGGATCTATGCCCGGCTACCGGAGCTCCCGGTCCGACAGCGCAATCTGCTCGAGGCAGGCCGCGAGCAGGCGCTGCTGAGCCGGAAGCTGGCGACCATCGTCACTGATGTCCCGCTTCGATTTGACCTGGAGGCCTGCCGCATCCGCCCCTACGGCCGGGAGCGCGTCGCCGAGCTGTTCCGGGTGCTCGAGTTCCGCTCACTCCTCTCCCGCCTGCCGGGCCCCGACCAAGCCAAGGGCAAGCAGCTCAACCTATTCTCTGAGCCCGCAGCCGTATCTTTCCCGGAGGGCACGGGGAAAACGCTGCTGGTGGATAACCCGCAAGCGCTCGACACCCTGGTCCGCCGGCTGCAGGAGGCACCGCTCGTCTCCCTGGACGTGGAGACGACAAGCACCGACGCTGTGCGGGCCGAACTCGTCGGAATCTCCCTGGCGGTTGTCCCCGGGGAGGGCTACTACCTCCCTGTGGGTCATGATCCGCACTTCGCCGGTGGGCCCCAGCTCGAGCGGGACATGGTGCTGGCGGCGCTTCGAGGCCCGCTGACCGACGCCAGGAAACCCAAAGTTGGCCACAACCTGAAGTACGACTACACCGTTCTGGCGCGCAGCGGTCTGCGGGTGGCCCCCCTGACCTTTGACACCATGCTGGCGGAGTGGCTCCTCGATCCCGCTTCACGCAACCTGGGGCTGAAGAACCTGGCCTGGATCCGCCTGGGCCTGGAGATGACGGAGATCTCCTCGCTGATCGGAACCGGCCGGAACCAGCGATCGATGGCCGAGGTCCCCATCGCGCAAGCTGCCCCCTACGCCGCGGCCGACGCCGAGGTCTGCCTGCGTCTGATGGCGCAACTGCAGCGCGAATTGGATGAGAAGCGTCAGACCTCCCTCTTCAGCGACCTTGAGATGCCGTTGGTCCCGGTCCTGGCCGAGATGGAAATCGCCGGAGTATGCCTGGATACCGATTTCTTGGGACGTATGTCTCAGCAGCTGGCCGATAGGCTGGCGGAGATCGAGGCCGACATCTTTGCCCAGGTGGGCCACGAGTTCAACCTCAACTCCACCCAGCAACTGGCCAAGGCGCTCTTCGAGGACCTGAAGCTCGAGCCGCCCGATCGGTCGCGTCGAACGGCCGCCGGGCATTACTCAACCGCAGCCTCCGTGCTCGAAGAGCTGCGGGGGGGGCACCCCGTCGTTGACCGCATCCTGGAACAACGCGAGATGGCCAAGCTGAAGTCCACCTACACCGACGCTTTGCCCCTCCAGGTGAACAAGCAGACGGGCCGGGTCCACACCTCCTACAGTCAGACCGGGTCGGTCACCGGCCGCCTGGCCTCCTCCGATCCCAATCTGCAGAACATCCCCATCCGCACCGATCTGGGGCGTGAGATCCGCCGGGCGTTCATCGCCGCTCCAGGATGTGTCCTGCTCAGCGTCGATTACTCCCAGATCGAGCTGCGCGTCGTGGCCCATATGGCCGAGGACAAGGCCATGATACAGGCCTTCGACGAGGACCAGGACATCCACGCCGCCACGGCCGCCGCCATCCAGGGCCTGCCCCTCGAGGCGGTCACGCCCGAGCTCCGCCGCAGGGCGAAAGCCGTCAACTTCGGCCTGATCTATGGTATGAGCCCCTTCGGCCTCTCCCGTTCTACCGACCTGACCCTGGCCGAGGCCGAGAATTTCGTCAAGGCCTACTTCCAACGCTTCCCGGGAGTGCAGGCCTACCTCAGTCAGGCGCGCCGTCAGGCAGCCGAGCTGGGTTACGTGGAGACCCTTCTGGGCCGGCGCCGCTACTTCCCTCAGTTGACATCCGGGGCTGTCGCCTTGCCCGAGGCGGCGCGCGCCCGCGCCGAGCGGGAGGCTGTCAACGCCCCCGTCCAGGGAACGGCAGCCGACATCATCAAGCTGGCCATGATCCGACTTCCGGCGGCACTGGAACAGGCTGGCCTGGCCGCCCGCATGCTCCTGCAAGTCCATGACGAGCTCGTGTTGGAGTGCCCGAAGTCGGAGCTCGGGCCTACCGCGAGTCTTGTCCAGCAAGTGATGCAGCAGGCCATTACTTTACGGGTCCCGCTCAAGACAGATGCCAAGGCAGGCTCCAACTGGGCCGACATGACCCCCGTCGGGTGACCCGGCGTCTGTCCCTCTCCTGACATTCTTAGCCGCGAACCTCAGGGGCGCGGGCGGCCTTGTAGGCGCCCTCCACGCCCACCCGAGCCACTTCGCGCCCGGGCTCCTCTTCACCCGGCTGCCTCCCTCACCCGCGTCTGCCCCACCGAAGGTTGCGGCCGACCTCGGCCCGTTCGCGCCTCGCGGGCCGGGGCCGCTTCCAGGCCCGGCCAGATGACTTGTGCTATACTCGATTCAGCGACCCAAGCCATCAGGCGAACGCAGGATGACCGGACGACAGGATGTGTTCGAAGAGTCCATGCGGCTGGCCCTCTCGGCAGTCTGGGACCAGCAGTGGGACAAGGCCATCGAGCATTACCGCAAGGCCTTGAACGAGTCCCCCGAGGATCCCACTGCTCTTACCAGCTACGGCCTGGCGCTGCTGCAGACGGGCCAGCTGAAGGAAGCGCTGGCGGCCTACCACCGCGCCGCCCGGGTGTCCCCCAACGACCCGGTGCCCGTCGAGAAGTGCGCCGAAATCTTCGAACGACTGGGTCAGCTCAAAGAGGCCATTGAGCAGCACGAGGCGGCTGCTGAGCTCTACGTCCGGCGCCGGGATGCCGAAAAGGCCCTCAAGAACTGGACCGATATCGCCCGGCTGGCACCCTCGAACATCGCGGCCCGCTCGCGCCTCGCCCTCACCTATGAGCGCCTGGGTCGAGCCCAGGACGCCTTGCGCGAATACCTGGCCGTCGCTTCGATCCTCCAACGCTCGAACAAGATCGACCGTGCGATCGAGGCCGCTCAGCGCGCCCTGGCCCTCGTCCCGGGGGATTCCGAAGCCAATGCCTACCTGAACTCACTGCGGCAAGGGCGCACCCTCCCGACTCCCACCCGTCCACGAGGCGGCACCGGGCCCATCAGCATGGCCGGTGTGCAGGGCTGGATCAAGGCCCAGGCCCCCCCTTCGCCCGAAGCCGGCGAGATAACCCAGCCAGCGCCTCCGACAGAAGCCGGGGAAAAGGAACTGAACGACCCCGAGGTGGAAGCGCAAGGCCAGGCATTGACCATCCTGGCGGGCTTGCTCTTCGAGGAACCTGACGAGGAGGAACCCAGCCGGGGCAAAGGCAAGGCGATGTCCGCCATGGCCAAGGGCAAGGCTGATAGCCGCGGCCGGCCCAAGATGTACGTCTCCTTGAACCAGGCGATCGAGCTGCAAACCCGAGGCCACAACAGCCAGGCCGCCAAGGCGCTTCAGCGGGCCATCGACGACGGCCTCGATCACCCCGCCGCCCACTACGATCTGGGGCTGCTCAACCGAGACCTCAAGGACTTCGAGTCCGCCCGTAAGCACCTGACCGCCTCCCTCGGCCATCCCGAACTGGCCCTGGGAGCGAACCTGGCGCTGGGCCGGATGAGCAAGCTCCAGGGCGACGCGGGCGAGGCGGCTCGCTATCTCCTCCAGGCGATGCGCCTGGCGGACTCGCGCACCGTCGATGGCAGCCAGGTTGACCAGCTGAATCGCCTCTACGACACGATTACCTCATCGATATCCGAGAGAGACCCCGAAGCCTTGAACCGTATCGTTGAGAACACCCTGGGCTTCCTCAGCGGGCCGGGCTGGCTGGG
>CAYQUY010000100.1:0-8559 GCA_964420755.1 uncultured Anaerolineaceae bacterium | reverse complement strand
GGATCGTCGGACATCGGCAGCACCTCGACGGCCACGCCCAGGCCCTCCCGAATCGCCCGGGTCGCTTGGCTAAGGGGCTCTCCCCGGCGGAGGCGGCGCGTCCGCTCCACATGCGTCGCCAGGTCTTTGTCGCCCAGGCGGAACCAGGTCGGGCCGCCGAGGGCGCCAAGCGCCTCCAGGAACGACCAGGTCTCGCCTGCTCGCCCCCAGCCGGTTCGCGCGTTGGCGACGCCAGCCAGGGTGTAGAGGACCGTGTCGAGGTCGGGCGAGATGGCTAGGCCTAGATGCTCGAAGTCGTCAGCCGTGTTGACCACGACGGTCAAGTCGGGCGGCGGCAAGGCCGCGGCTAGACCGTCGGCCAGCTTCGCCCCTCCCACCCCTCCGGCCAGCGCCACGATCTTCATTCAGCATCCTGCAGGCCACCTGCCCACGCCGAGAAGACGTCCCGCGTCGACAGAGGATGACCACACGCGGCCCCATTCATCGCTGCGACAGCCAGCCAGACCCTCTGACAGAGTCCGGATCCAGTGCCCATACCCTCGACCACAGCCTCCCCCGGCAGACGCACGCGCAGTCGACTCAACGCCACAAGGTCACTTCATCCACCGCTCGGCGGTCGGTTTCTTTGCCCGGCCCCTCCGGGACGCCCATGATGATCAAGCCCTGAGGCTCCCAGTCGGGGGGTAGGCCGAGAGCCTCTGTGGCCGCCTGGGGGGCAAACAACGGTGCCCCCATCCAGCAGGCGCCGAGCCCTTCGGCATGGGCAGCCAGCAGGATGTGGCCTCCCGCCAGTGCCACGCTTTGGATGGCCATTGTCCTCTCGTGCGCCTGACGCCTTGCGTCCGGATAGACGCGCATATCCGCCATCGTCAGACAAAGGACGATGACGGCGGGGGCCTGAGCGACCCTCTCTTGCGCCGACCGAACGCGGGCCTCGATTTCGGCCGCCGGCAGGCCGTCCGCGCGCAGGTCGCTCTGGAAGGCGCGTGCCATCGCCAGTATCATGCGATCCCTGGCCTTCCCCCGCCCCACCACGGCGAACCGCCAGGGCTGCCGGTTGTGCGCGGAAGGGGCCCGCGTAGCCGCCCGCAGCACTCGCCGGATGACTGCCTCTGGGACAGGATCGGGCCGGAACCGGCGGACCGAGTGGCGGTCGCGCAGAAACGCCTCCAGGGCCTCCGGTCCGATGGTCATCCCTTCGAACTCCCCGAATCGGGTCGGATCGTGTACAACACGCGCACCTCGCCTGGCTGCGACGAGGGGTAGCGATCCTCGCCAAGGTATTTCTTGGCCAGGCGGTCGATGTGTTCGCGAGCTCCCTCTTCCGTCACCGCCACAACCGTCCCTCGGAGCTGCAGGTAGCGGTATGGATCGGCTGGATCCATGATCGCCATGGCGACCTTCGGCCGGGCCTTCATGTTGCGATCCTTGACCCGTCCCCGGGCCGTGTTCACCCGGATCATGCCGCCCGCGGTGTCGAACCAGACGGGGGTCACCTGCGGGGTGCCATCCTCCATAATCGTTGCCAGGAAGAGAAAGGCGCGCTTCTCATCCGTGAGCAAGTCGACATGGGTCTCGGGGATCGGGTATGACATCAGAGGCTCCTCCGGTGATCGAAACGAAGAAACGGCGTGGGTACGCCCCTCCCTCGCGCTAGGGAAACAGGTTCAGCTCCTCGGGCCGGATCAGCTCACCCAGGGTCCCCTCCCGCAGCGGGTAGGGCAGGCCGCGGACATGAACAACCGGTCGCCCCTCATCGGACTGTCCCATGAGGATCGAAGCCGCCCCCGCCAATTCGTCCGCCAGACCAACTTCGGTGACCTGGAGCCGGTAGCCGAACAGGTCTGGGCGGCCACGTAGGTTGAGCAGGGCGGGGAAGCCGGAGACGCCGATCGCTACGCCCACCGTGCCCATCCGCCAGGCTCGCCCGTGCGAGTCGACGATCAGGACACCGATGGAGGCGCCGGATTGCGCCTCCAGGCGTTCTCGAAGCCGGGCGGCCGAAGCATCGGGATCGAGAGGCAGCCTCAGAACCCAGTCCTCCGCTCGGCCGCCCTCACCGCGCACGTTGGAGTGGTCCACGCCAGCGTTGGCGCAGACGAAGCCCAGCCGGTGGCGGACGATGATCAAGCCGGGCCGGACCCGGAGCACCTGTTGACTGTCCTCCAGGATGACCTGGACGATCCTAGGATCCTTGCCACTCTGTTCCGCCAACTGCCTGGCCTCAGCCGAGGGCTCAACCTGCGCCAGGTCCACCAGGCGACCCTCTGCCTTGGAGACAATCTTCTGGGTGACCACAAGGACATCACCGTTCTCCAGATCCAGGCCAGCCCGCGCCAAAGCCTCACCGACCAGCCCGGCCAAGTCGTCACCGGGCCGGACGAGCGGCATCCCGGCCAGGGCAGTCAATACAAGACGGTCCGACATGGTCGATCAGCCCTTCTCCGTCGATTTGCCGGTCACCTGAATCCCTGCCCCTCTCATCTTGTAGCGCTTGTTGATGCCGATCAGAATAGGCGTCAGCCCCTCGACGACGATCGCATTGTCGAGCGACCCCGCATCCCAGCCTGTCAGGCCCGCTGCGGCAGCCAGCTTGAGCACCTGCTCACGAGCCCCTTCGTCGTCCCCACACACCAGAACGTGGCAGGGGATGGGGTCCCCCTCAAGCAGATGCTCGTGAGAGAGATTTTGGAACGCCGCCACGACCCGGACACCTTCGCCCAGAATCTGCTGCGCTTCCTTGGCCGCGCTCCCCGCCGGAGGGACATACAGCCGGGTAGCCTCCGACGGGGCCAGCGGCACGGTGACATCCACCAGCACTTTGCCCTGGAGGCTATCCCGCAGCGACTCAAGCAGCTCCCCATGTGCGGCGTATGGGACAGTCAGCACGGCTATGTCGCAGGCCTTGGCCGCCTCCTCGTTCACTGAGCCCTGGACAACGTCCCGCCCAAGCTTCCGGTTGAGCTCTTGGGCGACCTTTGCAGCCTTTTCAGCGGTACGGGAGCCGATCATGACCCGGTAACCGGCCCTTGCCCACCGGTAGGCGAGCCCTTTTCCCTCGTTTCCCGTGCCGCCCAGGATTGCCAATGTGAGGAGCATATGCTCGGTCATCCACCTTCTGACATGGCCATGGCTAGTGCTCGGTCCCCCTGCTCAGGCGCCTCCGTCAGCTGCCAGGGGCCTTGATCAGGCATGGCTTGAAGGCCCATCAATCGAACACTGCGCGCCGCGACGGGTCACGCCACATCGCCCAGGCATCCGCGATATGCCGGTCGAGCGTCCGGTGGGGCGAGAACGGTCGGGGCAAGTTGTCGGCCGGGAAATATCCTACCTCGCTCGTCTCGGGACCGGGCTTCAACTCACCAGACAGGACATCGCAGAGGAAGACAATCTTGTAAGCATGGAAGAGGCTGAGCGCCTCCTCGACGCGATTGGCGTCATAGACGCCCACGAGACCGGAGGCGTGCACTTTCAACCCGGCCTCCTCCCATACCTCCCGCTCGACGGACCGCGCCGGACTCTCACCCACCTCGGCCCAACCCCCCGGCAACGTCCAGCCTCCGTCCAGCGCTTCGCGGACCAATAGGACTTCTTCACCCCGGAAGACTGCGCCTCGGACATCGACCTTCGGCGTAACGTAGCCGGGCTGGGCGGTGAAGGCGGCTAGGGCTTCCCCGACCGGGAGGGAGGTGTGCTCAGCCACCATCTCGGAAGCGATCGCAAGCAGGCGCGTTGCCCGCTCGCGCTCGAAGTCATTGCGAGCGTAGAAGAGCCCGGTCTGAGCCAGGGCCTGGATCTGGCGCGCCCAATCCAGCCATCGTCTCGGCGTCTCAGGCATCTCCTGGCCTCCCCTTGATATGACGCGTCAGCTCCTCATGCCAAACAATGGTGGCATGCGTCACCGCCGCGCCCAGATACAGGCAGTGCTCCTCAGGGCGGATCTCCGCGAGCTCCGGGATGCGAGTCACATCCACCGATGGGCCCACGGGCGGCTGACGGCCCTGCCGCATTTTCAGCAGCAGATCGGTCCCAGCGCTGATCAGCCGCGCCGGACCACGCGCCTGAGTCAGCGCGGCCAGGGCCTCCTCCACCGTTGTTGGGATAAGGTGATAAGTCCAAACGGTCATGGGTTGTTGACCGAGGGTATTGGGACTGGTCGGCACTTGTCGACGAGCGGGGATGCTCGACGCCGTCGCGGGACCGCCCCACGCCGACCGCCAGTCCGAGGCTAGAGCATTGTAGCACTGGCCCGGCTTGTTGGGTAGCTTTCGACGATACCCTCAAGCCATCGGCCAATCAGCCGATTAGCTTGCTGCGGCCCGGTCGGTAATCTCCAGGGCCTCGTCGATCAACCGGAAGCCTTCCGCGAGCTGTTCTTCGCTGATGATCAGGGGCGGGATGATCAAGATCGTGTGCCAGTGGGTGTAGAGGAACAAGCCCCGATCCAGCAAGTGCTTGCGCAGGGTCTCCATCTCAGGGCTTGAGGAGTTGAAGGGCGCCATGGGCTCACGCGTCCCGCAATCCCGGACCAACTCAATCGCCCCAAACAGACCGATCGATCGCACATCCCCAACCGAGGGATGGGCCTCACCCAGGTCCTTCAGGTGCGCCGCCAGGACCGGGCCCATCGCCCGGGCATGCTCCACCAGCCCATCCTCCTGCATCACCCGGATGTTGGCGATCGCCGCTGCCAGCGAGAGCGGATGGCCGTTGTAGGTAAGTCCGCTCTGGTAGACCCGGTCGTTGAAGAACTCGGCGATCTTCTCCTGCATGGCGACCGCGCCCAGGGGCGCGTAGCCGGAGGTCAGGCCCTTGGCCACGGTCATCAGGTCGGGAACAACCCCCCAATGGTCCACCGCGAACCAGGCGCCCGTCCGACCGAACCCGCTCATCACCTCGTCGCAGATCAGCAGGATAGCGTGCCGGTCACAGATCGCCCGCACGCCTCGCAGGTATCCTTCGGGCGGAACGATGATGCCATTCGTGCCGGTGACCGGCTCGATCATCACAGCCGCAATGGTCTGCGGCCCCTCCAGCTGGATGACCTCTTCCAGATGGTTGAGGTAGTCCTGGGCGAACTCGGATTCGGGAAGGTCGGGGGTGGTCCGGTGGAAGGTAGAACGGTAGCGGTAAGGATCGAGGAAGTGGACGACGCCGGGCATCAGGTATGGCTCCCAGGCCCAGCGCCTGGGGTCCCCGGTGACGGCCATCGCACCTGCCGAAGCCCCGTGATAGGAGCGATAGCGGGCGAGGATCTTGTGACGGCCGGTGTAGGCCCGGGCGAGCTTAATGGCGTTTTCGTTCGCATCGGCCCCGCCGAGGGTATAGAGGAACTTGGTCAGGCCGCGCGGCGTGATCTCCGAGAGCAGCTTGCCGAGCAGCGCCCTGGGTTTTGTCGCCATGCCCGGGCCGGCGAAGACCAGCTCGTGCGCCTGCTCCGTGATGGCCTCGACCACCCGAGGGTCGCCGTGGCCGATGTTGGAGCACATGACCATTGAGTTGAAGTCGAGGTAGCGCTCTCCGCTCACGTCCCAGAAGTAGACGCCTTCCGCCCGGGTTACCGGGATGGGACGGACCTTGGCCTGAGCCGACCAGGTCCAGAAGTTGTGCTTGAGCGAGAGGGGAAGGATCTCTTCGGGGGATAATTCGGGGATCAGACTCATGGCCACCTCACCGTGGGCAACGACTTCGTGCCGAGAAAGGTCAGCTTGACGCACATAGGATCAGGGCGGATCTTCGGCGTCACCCGAGCCGGGAGATCGAGAACTCACCCCCACCGCCCGAGGTCAGGCAGTGACCGGTCGTCGACCCTGAGCTGGGCTGCCGGCCGCTCCGGCCTCTTCCCGCCCAGCGTACGGGATTTCGGCGGCCAGGACAAGCCTCATCCTTCCGCCACCTAGGCCAGCTTCAGCCATTCGCTGGGCGGCCTCGTGATGCCTCTCATGGGAGGGCAATGGCACCTAGATGAGTTGAGCAAAGAAGGGAATGTTGCTCCACGCGAAATCCTTGTAGAGCTTTGCCTCGGGATTGCCGCAGAAACGTCCGTGGCTCCATCTGATCTCCGCATGGAACGGCAGGGCTATGGGTCGCGCGCCATTCCGTTGTGCAATCTCAAGAGAGAACCTGACCTTGCCCTGGCCGCTCGTCTGATCTGCGGCTGCCTGCAGTCGGGAGAAGGAGAAACCCGACTTCCAAGACGTGATATCGGGCACATGGACAGCGAAAGGAGTCCCCCGGTCCAGGCCACACAAGATGTAGCCGACCGCATCGAGGCGCAAGAAGACCCGTAGTAAGTGCTCCGTGACAGACGCTCTCATAGTGCTCCCCAGAGAGGCGGAGAGAAGTGAATTGAATTCGTTTTCGGATAGCTGTGAGACGGTTCGGCACATGGCAACGTACAGTTGGTAGCATTGACCTGCGGCTCGGAGGCCAGCCTCCTCCGCTTGCACGGCGCGCCTCTGTTGGCGTGAGGCTTGGCTGTCGAAGTCCTCCACTAGCGGAGGCAACGCGGCAAGGGATGGCGAATGGGTTCGTACGCACTCGTAGTATGCCTGGAATTCGCGGGCAGCTTTTTGAAGGAACCAGTTGGCCTCATTCGACGCGGGCGCTTGTCCGGACGGGAGATTCCTGAGCAGGTTCTGTGGAGAGAGGTTTGAGACAACGTCGCTATTTGCCTTCACACTGATCGGAATGTTGGCAGCAAGAAGGTCCCTAGGGACCGCGGTGGTTGCCGCCATCTGGAGGCCACCCGTCCACTCCAGGTCCTCGAGAGATCGGAAAGAACCGTGAATTCGCCTAAGGTCTGCCCCGACGGTTGAGAAAACGGAGTAGTAGGCCTGGTTGGAGCCGTACTCTTCCTGAAAGCGTGTGAACTTGGCCTGCGTGAGTGAGTTGCGGAATCGGCGCTGAGCAGCCGCGAATAAGGTGTGGGCGGGGTCGAGAGAGAGGAGGCCAAATGCAATCGCCAGTTCCGTGCATTCGGTCTTGCGAGAAGCCATCGCTAGTCGAGAGGCAAACCGAGGGCGAGTTGCCTCCGCTTGGAGAGTGCCTCGGCAATGCGGCCTTCGGCAATTGCGCAGTAGCGCCGATCTATCTCATAGGCCGAGTAGTGGCGTGCAGTGTTGATTGCGGCCACACACGTTGTGCCCGAGCCCACGAACGGGTCGAGTACAACATCACCGACATAGGTGAAGAGACGTATGACTCGCTCTGCCAGACAGACCGGAAACGGGGCGGGATGCCCAACCTTCTGCGCGGATTCTGGAGGGATCTGCCATATGGATATGGTGCTGGCCAGGAACTCCTCTCTTTCGATGTCGGATGCTCCGGCGTCTGGGCGCGAGTAGCCGCCCTTGGCCATCACGAGGAGGTATTCATGTACGTCACGGAGCCGTGGTGCCTTGGCACTCATCCAGCTTCCCCATGCGCAATTGCCGTTCGCGCCGCGACCCTTCTGCCAAATGATCTCGCCCATAGGCAGGAAGCCGACGTCGATGTGGAGGGACCAAAAGAGGGAATGAACAGGTATGTAAGGCTTTCTACCAAGGTTCGCCACGTTTACCACATAACGACCGCCAGGGCGAAGGGTCCTGTACACCTCTGCTGCCACACTTTGGATGAGGCCAAGGTACTGGGACCGAGGAAGGTCGCCTTCGTAATCCTTTCCGACGTTGTATGGTGGTGACGTGAAAGCCAGGGCGATTGAGTTCGAAGGGATTTCGTCCATATGCTCCGAAGAAGAGCAATAGACCCTGTCGGCCCATGGGCCGATTACCGGTACTGCGATCGAGGCCAGTTCCTCAGAGGTGAACGCGGGAGCAACATCGCTCGAAGCCATGCTTCTGGAATAGAAGGAGGACGAGTCGTGCGATTCGCGCTTACTCGTGCCGAAGCTCGACGTCTTGGTTCCTGCCATGGTGGATAAGCCCCTCTCCCTGGAACATTATATACCCGTTCCACTGGGCGCATCCCCCGTGAGGGTGAGCCTCCGGGGGTGAGACCGCCTGACTAGAGTATCTCCGCTCCCGGCCGGCGCCTCAGGAACCGACCCATCCCTGGCCGGCCCAGCCACCTCTCACCATCGACAATCATCTCACCGCGCAAGAACACCTTTTCCGGGAAACCGGTGAGCTCCCAGCCCTCGTACAGGTTGTAGTCGGTCCGATGATGGGCATGGGCGACGCCGTATGTCAGACGCCGATTGGGGTCCCAGAGCACGATGTCGGCGTCCGAGCCCGGGAGCAGGGCTCCCTTGCGGGGGTAGAGGCCGAAGATTCTGGCCGGGTTGGTCGACGTGAGGGCGACGAACTGGTTGGGGGAAATCCGGCCTTCTGCGACGCCATGCGACCACAGGATCGGCAGCCGGTCGCCCACCCCAGGCAGGCCGTTGGGAATCTTGGTGAAGTCGCCTGCGCCCAACTCCTTGCCAGGGATGGCCACCTTCTGCCCTTCGTATTCAATGGGATGGGTGCCATCGAAGAAGAATGGGCAGTGATCGGTGCCGATGGTCAGGATCAGGTCCTGGGAAAGAGCTTTCCACAGGGCGGCGTTGTCCTCGGC